>DASTZT010000749.1:0-8269 GCA_035764225.1 Ktedonobacteraceae bacterium | reverse complement strand
ACGCTTACGGATCGTGTCCGGGCTGCCGATCAGCCCTGCTCCCATACGCCCCCCGAACATGCTCTTGACCGCGTCAGGGATCTGAGCGAATGCCTGCTCATCAGTATCGGCCAGAGAACAGACGGTGGTTGAGGTGCGATGGATGTCATTGTAATCGCGTCCGACCGCTTCACAGTGGCCCTTGATCACATCGAACTTGTGCTTGATGGTCTCAAGGCTGCCGCCCACGTTGCAGGCATCGCCATATTGCGCGACCAGCTTGAGCGTGACTTTCTCGCCACCGCCGCCAATCAAGAGGGGGATATGCGGCTTCTGCACGCCTTTGGGCTGGTTGATCGCGCCACGCACCTGGTAATATTTGCCCTCGAAGGTCGCCTCCTTCTCCGTCCACATCGCTCGAATGACCTGCAAAGCTTCACGCAGCAGGCGCAGGCGGTCGGGAGCATCAGGGTAATCGTAGCCATAGGCGCGATATTCGTGCTCGTACCAGCCCGCTCCAATGCCAAAATTCAGCCGTCCGTGACTTAGCACATCAACGGTGCTCGCCATTTTCGCCAGCAGAGCCGGGTTACGATAGCCATTGCACGTCACCATCTGACCAACACGGATGTGTTTAGTATCGCGTGCCAGAGCTGCGGTCGTTGTCCAACACTCAAAGGTCACTTCTTGCGATGGTTGGGGAATGGTATGGAAGTGATCGACGAGCCATGCAGAATTAAAGCCACTCTCATCTGCGGCTTGAGCGATGCGCGTCATGGTTTCATACGCCTCAACAGGATCGGGAATGCCCACCAGATCCATGATCCAGCCCTGGGGAAGAGAGACGCCGAACTTCATCGTCATGAAAAAATACTCCTTCTATAGCGTTGAGCTTTTAGTACTTTATCCTAGTGAACGCGCTTCCGGTCTGAGACCGGAAGCTTCTACGCCGTTGCCGACGTGGGGCGCGTCCCGCCCGAAAGGTGTTTCCGTCCCAAGTCCAGGATGATCTTTGCAGCCGCCGTATCGCGGTCCAGTTCACACCCACAGACACAGGAGTGCCACCGTTCCTCCAGCGTCTTTTTGCGAAGTGTTCCACAATTGGGACAGGTTTGTGATGTCTTGGATGGGTTCACAAAGATGACGGTGCGTCCGGCCCATGCTGCCTTGATGCGCGTCATCTCAGTAAAGGTGCTCCATCCGGCATCTAAAATCGATTGATTTAATCCTGCTTTGGCGCTTGCCCCATTGGGTAAATACGCGCCTGTTTTCTCATCTTGCTTTGGTTTTGGTCGTTTCGTAAGGTTCTGCACCTGCAAGTCTTCAAACACGATTACCTGATAGCGGCTGACCAGCGTGCGTGAAGCTTTATGTTGAAAATCCTTGCGTTGGTTGGCAATCTTGCGGTGGCACCTAGCGACACATTTAGCGGCTTTTGCTCGCCGATGACTCCCCTTTTTCTTCCGTGACAACGCCTATTGTACCTTCGCGAGTGTCTTCTCGGCCTTGCGGTAGTAACGGGGATGGTCGATAAATTCCCCGTTAGAGAGCGCGACAAAATGCGTCACCCCTAAGTCAATACCTACATCTTCATAACTTGTAGGGAGAGATTCCGACTTGCCTATATCGCAGGTAAACACAGCATAGAAGTGTTCTCCTTCACGTTTGATGGTCAACGTTTTGATCTCGCCCTCGATGTTGCGGTGCAAGTGCAGCTTCACCGTCCCAATCTTGGAGAGACGCAAATTCACTTTGGCCATGTTTTTTTTGTTCGCTGGGCGCTTTTTCGTCTCCAACTTCCAGCCCGCCCCATCAGGGTAAGTGAAGGATATATACCTGTTCCTGCCCTGGAAGCGTGGATACCCTGGCTGTTCCCCGTTTTGCAGCCGCCGAAAAAACCCGTCAAAGGCCCGTTGGAGTCGCAATATCACATTTTGCAGCACATGGGAAGCAATCTCCTGGTACTCTGGCCTTACATCTTTGACCTCAACCAGTTCGTGCTGCTGTTTATAATACCCAATAGCATGCTCATGCGTCAAATGTGTGCGGCACTCTCATCGTAGTAGTTCGGATGCCGCCTGATTGCCATCTCATAGACATCTCGACGCTCTTGTAAGGCCGCATTGTACAGTTCCCGACAACGAGCCAGAACCCAGTATAGCTTACCAGTGGTTTGCCTGTTCGCATAGATGCGGTATTTGAACGCTTTGATAGACATGTTTTTGCCCTATCTCATGCCGCTCTCACCCAGAAGAGGGAAGGAAAGAAAACCCTCCCTCTTTTTGTTTTCCCTACACCATAGCCTCATGCTGCACGATGCACTCGGCAAGACGCCGTTGCTGCTCTTCTGACGTTTCTGGATGCAACGGACCAGCTAGATAGCCTACAAGGACACCTAAGAGTTCCTCGACTCCTTCCCCAAATGCGGTTCGCTCTAGACCATTGTCCAACTGATAGTATCCCTGTGTATCAGGCATGGCAATCAACTGGAGCAGATCAGAGACGCTGACCTGAACAAATGACGACTCTTCTGGAGAATAATCTTCAAAATAATAGCGGCGTCCGTTGTGGTAGCCTTGAAGAAAACGGTCATGGTTGAGGAGAAGGGTCATACTTCCCCATGAAATCGGTTGTGCCATCGGTGCAAGCTCTCCTTTCACTGGCTTGACGACTGGCTCTCCTGCCGCTATGATGCGACGTGGAGAGGCTAGGTTAGTTTTATCGGCTAGTCTCTTCTTGCTGGCTCTCTGTTCACAGCGGGGAGCCAACTCTGTTTGAGCGCCTCTTTTCCAAGTATAAGCAGCATTTGGCCGCATTGTCAAGTGTTTAACGAATATATGCCTGATTTAACAATATATCTTTACATTTTGGCACAACTTTCCCCTTTCTTACTAGATGGTTGACGCTATACAGTGAGCGGGTTTATACTGCTACAGATAATAGCAATGACACATGAATGTGAGGATTTAGATAGATGTCAGATAAGCCGGAGTTTTTGACGGTAGAAGAGATAGCAAACCGGCTTCGTGTCCATGAAGATACTATATTACGCTGGATTCGGGCGAAGCGGCTGAAAGCTTACAAAATCGGACGTGATTACCGTATTGAGAAAATCGATTATGAAGAATTTCTGCGTGAACGATATACTGGCAATCCAGATGATAGCTAGTGCCATTTTCCTAGCTTCGTTCTCAAATATCAGAAGGCGAAAAACGTGCTATAATAGCAGCGTGCAACGTCGAGGCATGAGGGGGAAACAGAGAATATGGCTATGCAATTTGCACGACAACATATGTCACCAGAACAATATTTGTTACTACTGCAAAATTCTGATCGACGCTACGAGTACCATGATGGCGAAGTACGCCTGATGGCTGGCGGATCGTCGAATCATGCGACTATCGCGCTGAACTTTGGCATTGCACTGGATCAGGCGCTCGGCGATGACGCAACCTGTCGCCCATATATGGCCGATAAAGTGGTGCGAGTAGCGCCAACGCGCATCGTGATACCTGATGTGGTGGTCTCCTGCAATATCGCCGATCACGGCGAGTCCCAGATTATCGAGTCGCCCATTCTCGTTATTGAGGTGCTATCCAGATCAACCGAGGCTACAGACCGCTACGAGAAGCTCAAACTGTATCAGGGAAAAGAGACGATCCAGGAAATTGTCTATGTGAGCCAGTATCTGCAACTGGCTGAGATTTTTACGCGTACTCCTGATGGCTGGCTCTACAAACAATATGGCAATGGGCAAAGCTTCCACCTGACAAGTCTGGATCTTGAAATCGAGGTACGGCAGCTTTATCGCCATCTCTCCATCCCCATTATGCCTGAGCAGGCAAAAGAGGATGACGAATCGTAATTCGCATAAGACGATGATAAAGTCAACCCCAACCAGGGCAAGCGCGAGGCCCCATCCACCTCAACCAGCCTCTCCCCTTGCCCCTACGCACGTTCCCCCAAGATCGCATGACCCCTAAACGGGACCTACAATGTTGGACCGGAGGCGGTAGGGGCAAGGGGAAGGGCGTGGGAGGACGCGGGGGCCTCGCTTTGCCGCCTGCCTGAGCGCAGCTAGACGCGGCAGCGGCGTTGGCAGGCGGAATTGCAAGACGCGCTTGCCCTCGATAGCTATCATACATATCTTGCACTACGTTATGATAATACAATAAGCCAGTAGCCAGACCAGTGAGCAAGAACTGATTACGTTCCTGCTCACCGACAAACATCACTTTATTGGGCGTGCGTTCGGACATAGCGTTTGCTAGGGGTCAGCACAATGGGTTGCAGGGCCATAGCGTTAAAGGATGCCTGACGCCGCTCCTCAGGCACCGATTGGTAGAGGGTTGTGCGCTGACGCGGTTCGCGCCCGATAGAACGGATCACCTCTTCCATCTGTTCGGGCGGCAACTCCTGACCGAACTCGCCACCTGCCGCGCGAGTAATACTCTCATTCATCAGCGTTCCACCCATGTCGTTTACCCCCGATTGAAGACAGAGCTTGACGCCCTCCCTTCCCATCTTGACCCACGATGCCTGAATATTTGTGATCTGTGGATGCAAGACAAGCCGCGCTACCGCATGCAAGAGCACCGCCTCACGCAACGTTGGCCCTTTGCGCGCCCGACCCTTCCAGTAGATTGGAGCCTCCATATGGACGAAAGGTAACGGCACAAATTCGGTGAAGCCGCCGGTACGCGCCTGGAGCTGTTTCAAACGCAAAAGGTGACGCGCCCAGTGCTTCGGTTGCTCCATATGCCCATACATAATCGTCGATGTTGAGCGCAGGCCGATGGTGTGAGCATCTTCCATCACATGCAGCCACTCGTCGGTTTTGATCTTATCCGGGCAGAGCGTGGCACGCACCTCATCATCCAGGATTTCCGCCGCAGTGCCGGGCAATGTTCCCAGACCGGCCTTGCGCAGCTCGACCAGAAAATCACGCACGCTCAGCCCTAATGTGCTGGCTCCCTGCCATACTTCTAGCGGCGAGAACGCGTGGATATGCATCGCAGGCAACACGGCTTTGATGGCCCGGCACATACGCAGATAGGTTTCTCCTGTATACTCAGGATGAATGCCACCCTGCATACAGACTTCGGTTGCTCCGCGCTCCCACGCCTCTTGCGCCCGCCTCACCACCTCATCCAATGCCAGATCATACGGGGTGCCGCGCAAGTTTTCGCTGAGCTTGCCCTTTGAAAAGGCGCAGAACTGGCAACGGAAATAGCAGATATTGGTGTAATTGATGTTTCTGTTGACCACATAGGTCACAACATCGCCGTTGACGCGCTTTCGCAGTTCGTTGGCAGCATCGCAGACGGCAACGAACTCATCGTCGCGAGCCTGAAATAGGCGCACAACTTCGTTTTCCGTGAGATCGTTGCCAGCAAGAGCTTTGTCGATCAGGGCAAGGATAGGAAATGTCGTCCTTTTCTTCACAGAACGCGTAACGGGCATGACTCGCTCTTTATAAGCGTCAGGAATGGCCACTTGCGCTCCCGGCGACCATGCTTCAACACGCGCATATCCTTCGCTATCGCAGGCTTGCATAACCGGTGCTACAAGCTGTTTATCCAGCCATTGCTGCGCGTTGAAAACGTAATCAGGATAAATTGCTAGTCGCTCTAACAGCACCTTTCCTGTTTCGGCGGTCCGCTGCTCCAGTTCCGTCAGATGGGGCCAGCACGCTTCAGGATTGACATGATCGGGCGTGACGGGGGAGACACCACCCCAATCGTTCAGACCAGCCGCGACCAGTTGCTGATATACACCGGGGCTGAGATTGGGCGGGGCCTGAATATTCATTGACGATCCAAAAATAATGCGTGCGATAGCGATGGTCCAGAGCAGGTCATCTAGATCGGGTTCGGGAGCATCGGCCATGCGTGTACCAGCTTTGGCACGGAAATTCTGGATGATAATTTCTTGAATATGTCCATAACGATGATGCAAGTCACGCAGGGCTAGCAGAGCCTCTATCCGTTCCAGGCGCGTTTCACCGATACCGATCAGGATGCCTGACGTGAAGGGAACCTGAAGTTCGCCAGCCAACCTGATCGTTTCTAGCCGTACGGCGGGGCGCTTATCGGGTGAGCCATAATGAGGCCCTCCACGCTCGCATAAACGTTCAGAGCAGCTTTCGAGCATGATTCCCTGTGAAACCGAGACTCGCCGCAGTTGTGCAATCTCATCTCTGGTCATCACGCCCGGATTGACATGGGGCAGTAATCCCGTTTCCCGTAACACCAGTTCCGCCATCTCCGTCAGATAGGAGAGCGTTGTCTCATGCCCCAGTTCCGCGAGTTCCTGACGGGCAACTTTATAGCGTCGCTCTGGCTTATCGCCAAGCGTGAATAATGCCTCTTTACAGCCTGCTTCCGCTCCCGCTCGCGCAATCGCCAGCACCTCATCACGGGTGAGATAGGCTCGCTGACCCCGCCGAGGAGGATGCGCAAAGGTGCAATAGTGACAGACATCGCGGCATAACTGCGTCAGCGGAATAAAGACTTTGCGGGAGTAGGAAACGCGCTGATGGTGGATTTGATCCCGCAATTGCGCTGCGGCGTTGAGAAGCGATGGAAGATCAGTGACTTCAACCAGGGTCTGCGCCTCCTCATTGGATAACATATGCCCTTGTAAAGCTTTGTCGAGGAGTCGCCCTTGTTCTTTCTCTTTCAAGCGATGATCCTTTCAAGCAGGTTGAAAGCCTGCCATAGCGATCAAAATGGTGAGTAACCATCTGGTAAGGATGAGGTAAAACAGCAGTAAAAAATTCACTGGTTGCATCTTACTGTTGCAAGTGTATTTTGCAAATCTCGTTTCTGTCAAGCCATTAGAGGCTAGTCGAAGCCAACTCATCCAATATCTGCTGCTTGACTCCCAGATATGTTTGCTGGATACAGTACATTCCCGCGTCGTCCCCACAGGGAGAGAATGCTACCAGCGAGACGACGTTCTGGAACAAGAGAGCGGAGGGAATACGTTCAGGGCTTTTCGCATCTTGCAGAGGGAGCATTTTCATAGATAGTCCGCCATAAATAGCGCGTTTGATCCATGCCTGCCCCAGAACCAGCGACTTATCGCGCTGTTCCAGGACGTTGCGGAAAGGGCTGGCAACCAGTTGATAGAGCGCAGTACGTCTTTTGCCAGACGAGCGGACGCGATACGCTTTGATCGCATAAGAGAAATGCACATCGCCAGATAATATAACCAGGTCGCGCCTGCGCAGAGCGAGCAGGCCCACCAGTTCTCGCCAGGTTGCGCCGAAAGCGGGCCAGTGTTCAAAGCTCATACGCAGGGCGAGCTTTTGCTGTCTATTGGCTAGCAGCCGCCCTAATCTGTAGAGAATGCCAGAGGAACGGCGTTGTAAGGGTCGCACGCCCGTCACATATTCGGCAAAACCGATCAGGGGCGGTAAAAGGGCTGGCACCGACGAGATAAGCAGGGCAATCGATGTGTCATGCTCCTGCACCCAGGTACGCAAGTGCTCCATTTGTCGCTGGCTCATAATGCGAGGAGCATCACCCGCGAGCTTCTTGTCATTCAACGTAGCTGGACGGTCTGCCCGCACATCGGCCACAAAAAGCGGCGGCATGGTCGGAATGGTATAGTGCCAATCAAGCAGCTTTTCCTCGTAGACCGTCTGGCGGACGCGAGCGCGTAACGCCTCCAGTATATCCTCGCCACTTTGCTCAGCCTGCTGCATCAGTGCGAGTAAATCGTGCTCGTCCGGGCTTTGCAGCGCGATATTGCCCCATCCCTGATACACCCAATAAGCGACCAGACCATCAACGAGCGTCTGTTCCAGCCCCTGCTGGAGCGCCCATGCTCGCCAGGCGGGCGCAATGTTCCAGCTATTGGTAATCTCATGATCGTCAAAGATCATATAGGTGGGCAAGACGGCAAGCGCCTGACGTATTCCTGCGTCGTCCGACCACGCCTCCGTATATTTACGCGCAAAGTCTTCAAACGAGAGCACGGAATCGTTAATGCGGTCATCGGCGTAGATCTGGTCGCCGATGAGCAGCAACAGGCGAGGCCAGATCGTCTCCCGTTCGTCGAAGTTGTGCATCAGCCAGGGGCCAAGCGCGTTTAACGCATCCGGCTCAACGGCAGAGAGCTTGCGGCAGGAGCCATAGGCTAAGCGCCAGCTCTTTTCGCCATTGGGAAGATCAAGCGTGCGAAAACACTGCGTGAGGATTTTTTCCGCTGGAGAAGAGGATACGGCTTGCTCCACGCCGCCCACTTGATAGCTGTACCAGGTGGCGGGACGCAAGCCAATCAG
>DASTZT010000748.1:0-3539 GCA_035764225.1 Ktedonobacteraceae bacterium | reverse complement strand
CCTGGACCACTGTTGACGGTGATGGTTTCCTAGGCTCTCCAAAGGATTCTCGTAAAAGAACGATGCTCCATCTAGCGACAAACCACTCAGCACACCATTGTAGAGCGCCTGCTCCAGTACATCGGCATAGCGGCGATCTGTGTCGATCTGGAGCATGCGATGGCTCCAGAATACCAGGCCGGCAGCGGCGCATGTCTCTGCATAAGCTGCTTCATTGGGCAGGTCGTAATCTGTCGTGACGCCTTCATTATCAGCCGAAGACCCTAGTCCGCCGGTCAGATACAATCTCGTAGAGCAGAGGTGCTGCCAAAGCCGCTGGCACGCTTGAAGAAGGGATTGGTCGTCTAACTCCCTGGCGAGATCAGCCATCGCGCAATACAGGTACATAGCCCGAACCGCATGACCAACGACTTTATCCTGTTCGCGCACAGGTAGATGGGATTGGCAGTATTCGTAGGTCTTCGCCCAAAAGTGGGCCGGGTCTTCTCCACGCGCACGCGCTTCTTCATCGAAGAAAAAGGGTTGTTGTCCGCGTTCCTCAACGAAATAATGGGCCAGGGCAAGATAGCGTTGTTCCTGTGTTGCGCGATACAGCTTGATGAGCGCTAATTCGATCTCTTCATGACCACAATATCCACGCCGCTTCCCTTCCTCGCGGCCAAAGATGGTATCGATGTAGTCTGCATAGCGGCAGGCTACGTCCAGCAAGGTGCGCTTTCCTGTTGCCTCGAAATGAGCTACCGCTGCCTCAATGAGGTGCCCGGCACAATACAGTTCGTGCCAATCTCGAAGATTTGTCCAGCGTTTTTCTGGTTCCACTGTAGTAAACCAGGCATTGAGATAACCATCAGGTTGTTGAATAGAGGCGATAAGTGTAATCACTTCATCGACGAGCGCATTGAGTGCAGCGTCCGGATGGCTGGCAAGGCTGTAGCTGGCCGCTTCAAGCCATTTTGTGACCTCAGACTCCCAGAAGACATAAGGGATAGGCTTTTTCTCAAGCCTCCACTCACCTTGAAAGAGAGCAAAATGGCCGTTCTGTTTGAATTGCTCGTACATAAGCGGCAGTGTATGTTCGCGCAGTTCTCGCAAGCGGAGCGCCCAAAATCCATCCTCAATTGTGACTGCCGTATGTGCAACTGGAAATGAACTTCTTCTGATCTCTGATATGCGTTTGAAGGGTGAATGAGAAGATGAATCCACAGCCGGGCTATCCTTTCTAAGGTAGGTGGTAGAGCGCGAGCATCTTCCGCTGCCTTAAGGGCTTTGAATGGTGACGCAATTGCTCATTTGTGCTTTCACGGCGCTAGTCGCCAAGCCGTCAAAGTCATAGCATTGTAGCAGCATGAATAAATGCAGGCAAGGGGGCATCTACTGAATGATGATATACCTCCCAGGCGAGATATTTTGAGAGCGCTTCGTAGACCGACGGTGCGATAGCCGTCTGGTTAATGGCGACATGGTGTTCAAATCCTTGCTCGCAGATATAGCGCAAGAGGTGTTGCAATCGCGGCACGCGCGCAACTCCATAGCCCCCAAATGTTTCCAGGGATTAGGAAAGTCTTTCTCGCTCCCTCTTGAGAATGCCCTCTTTTAATAGATTAGGAAATCTTTCCTGATCTATTAGGAAAACATTGCTTCCATTCCCTTGCCAGCTATCATACCAGAGTTCCAGATAAATGTAAAGGCTTTCCCATTGTCTCCCTCGAACAGAGGATAAACCTGTAATTGGTCCTCTTGACTTTCCTTTTAGTCTCAGGTATACTACATCCCAGTAAGGCAAGATTTTCCAATAAATAAGGAAAGACTTTCCTAAAATCAGGTATATATGAGATGAAGAAGGGCTGCCTAGCACTATGACTTTGCCAGGTGACAAACCAACACCAGCAGCCGTGACATCGGTACCCAACGTCACGCTCGATGATGTTGCGCGCGCTTCAGGGGTAACACTCGGCACGGCATCAAAGGCTCTTAATGGCCGGGGGAAACTTCGACCAGAAACACGCGAACGGGTAAGGGTAGAGGCAAAACGTCTTGGTTTTCGCTTCCGCGACCTGGGCCATGCCGCGGAAGCGACCCAGGGGATCATGGTTGGTTTATTAACGACAGATAGCTATGGACGGTTTAGTATCCCCCTCCTGCTCGGAATAGAAGAGGCTTTCAGTACGCGCCCCGTCTCAGCATTTCTCTGCCATTCAAACGATGAGGCAAGAGAGCAGCAGCACCTTGATCTCTTGCTGGCACGCCAGGTTGACGGCATTATTGTGTCGGCACGGCGCGAAGACCCGCGCCCGCCCATTGATGTTGGCAAAGCGCACATCCCGGTTGTGTACGCCTTTACGCAAGTGACTGACCCTGAGGCGCTTTGTATTCTCCCAGATGATGCGCAAGGTGCGCGACTGGCTACTGAACACCTCTTGCAACTAGGGAAGCGCCAGTATGCCCATATCACCGGACCTGCCTATTTCGAGGCGGTGCGCTTACGCGAGGGGGCCATGCGCCAGACATTGGCTGAGCATGGCATCACCCTTCCTGAAGATCGTGTTTTGTCTGGCCCCTGGCAAGAAAGCTGGGGCTATACCGCTGCCAACTTTTTGTTTGACCACGATTCCACTATTGATGCGCTCTTTTGCGGTAGCGACCAGTTGGCGCGCGGAGCAGCCGATGCGCTACGTGAGCGTGGAGTTCGTGTGCCCGATGATGTCGCCATCGTTGGATTCGATAACTGGGAGCCAATTGCCAGCGCTGCTCGACCACCCTTAACAACAGTGGATATGAATCTTACGGAGGTTGGGCGCTATGCAGGTGAAAGCCTCCTGGCGCTGCTCTCAGGTGAGATGCGTTCGGGTATCACCCGCTTGCCATGCAGTTTGATCGTCCGTGATTCGAGTAAAAGGGCCTGATACCCGCGAGACAGAAAGGGGGCCGAAGAAAGGCATCATCACGATACACCTACCGCCGTCATATCTTTTTGTATCCAAGGGAGGATTCAGTATGGGTTTTCAGTTGCCCAGACATCAAGCCGTAGCCTCTCCACAGTCCTTGTTCAGAATCACCTGGCGGTTTTTCATCGGTGGTCTGCTGATTTCGGTTCTTGCACTCCTGGCAGCCTGTGGAACGCAGAGTTCCTCTGGCGGCAAAATTGTCATCACTGAAATGGATTATTGGAGCATCGCGTCGCAAAGCGCCATTCTGAGTAAACTGTTCAGCGCCTACGAAAAAATCCATCCCAACGTGACCATCCAGCGCGATGCGGTGCCTTTCGCCAACCTCATCCCTAAGGCCGATCAGGAAGCTGCTTCTCATACGCTTCCCAATTTGATAGCGATGGACAACCCTGATGTAGCTGCTTTTGCATCTACTGGTGCCCTCACTCAGCTCGATTCGTATTTTCAAGGTCAGCTTAATGCCTCGAATTATTATGCCGGCCCCTTGCAGACGACCCTTTACCAGAACAAGACCTACTCCTTACCTGTTGGCAGCAATGATCTAGCCTTGTACTATAATATCAAGGATTTCCAGGCAGCAGGACTCACCCC
>DASTZT010000747.1:0-4792 GCA_035764225.1 Ktedonobacteraceae bacterium | reverse complement strand
TGCCTAGATATTGTCGTATAGCCAGAGGCTCACGCAAAATAACAACCGAGAAGAGGGTCACAAAAATCGGGGAAGTGTAGACGATTGCGAGCGAGTGAGCAATGGTGGTGAAGCTTAGTGAGGCAATATAAAATACAAAATGCAGAGCCGTGACCAGGCCATAGAAAAGAAAGCGCGGCAGTTCTTGCCGTTTTAACCAGATGGGCTGATGAGTCAGTAGCCCCATCGTTGCCACGAGTGCGGTCGCGATTGTGAGCCGCCAGAAAGCTATTTCGACGGAGGTAAATGGCTGCGACCAGCGGACAAAAATCGGGCTGGTCGCGAAAAAAAATACAGCGGTACAAACGTATAAAAGTCCGCGTTTTGCTTGTGCAGGAGGCTGTGTGGATGCTGATATTGGAACCTGTGCTTTTGCGAGATCTTGTTTCATTACTATCCTGTTTAACTAATGGTACACGGATGTATATGCCTATTCTTTACCCTCTATAATGTCTGAAAATGCCTCCTGGCGGGCTTCGAGCATGTGCAAAAGATCTCGCAATCCGGCCTCTGCTCCATGTCGTTGTCTTTCCGTAAGAGTTGCGGCTGCGAATTCATCTTCATCCAGGATCAGATAATTGCCGTCTGGATTCACCCATACATCTAATAGCAAGTCGATTTGTTCGATGCGGTCATCGAATATTACGGCAGGTTCCGTGATATTACAATACCATCCTTTGCGGGTTCCATCTGTGCTAGCAACATCAAGGATGTTGAACCAGCGATTTGTATAGTAATATTCAATAAAGCGATCCCCTGGTTCAAAGCGTGTATATCCCAGATCCCGTGCAGGATTGGTCCAACTCGCCTGGAGAATAACCCCGTCAGGGAGGTGCTTAATGATTGCACCCTGGTAACGAAGTTTGGCCTTGCCTTCCGGGTCTTGTTTGACAACTGTTATCATAGAAAAAAGCTCAGAGCAAAGATACACTATACTACAAAACAAGCACTGTATAGTGTATCGCAAATCGTAGCTACTAGCAAATTTTAGCTTTTCTTTGCATAGTTGCCACGATCAGTACTTCGCCCATAGCTTATTCGTTTGTCTTAAAAAGCTGCTCTCTCGCTTCCTGCTCGTGCTGTGCCAGGCTGACATTAAGGATAAGGGCCTGGAGCTGCTCAGGGTGATCAAGCGTTTTCCCTTGTCGCTCTGCCAACGATGTGAGAGCGGGGAAGCGAGCTTGAACGAAGGCAAGCAAGATCTGGCGGAGCCGCTCCACCTCCTGCTTCGTTGCTTCTTGGAAGCCCTGCTCTAAACCTTGTTGCATACCCTGCTGCATGCCCTGCTCTAAACCTTGTTGCATGCCTTGCTGCATGCCCTGTTGCATACCTTGTTCGAGAGCTTTTTCTCGCAGTTCTTGAAAAGCCCAGGAATCTTCCAGGATATCTTCGATCATGCGAAACCTCCTTCTCAACCAATCACGGTCATCCGTCTCTTCAAAGGCTAACGCTGCTAATCCATAGGCTAAGGAGAGTAGTTCCCTGCGGGGTTGCTCCCCTGGCGGACATAATCCACTGATGACCTCTTCGACGACCTCTCGGCGCTTGCCCTCGCGCGTGAGAGGCAGCAGGGGAAGTAATCCCTGTAGACCCGCTCGCTGAAGGGAAGCTGTGGGTAGCTCCCAGAGCTTGATGACGCCAAAGAGAAAGTGATGGACCTGCTGCCCATCATGCAACGTCAAACGATAGGGCGACTCGGCAATTTTGCCATCTTTCTTCAAGTAGAGCACAAACGAATAGACAGGACAGTCAAATTTACAGGTTGCTAAGACATTATACTCCCACAGACGGCGAGCCATCAGCGGGTCACTCCGCCGTTGGAACTCCAGATGCAACAAGAATGGATCATCGTCAAGCCGGATCTGGTAGAGCAGATCGGCATCGACGTTGCGATGTGGCAAATGAGGAGAGAGCTCGCTCTCGAAGAGGGCTCCGGTAAGGAGCCAGGAGACAAAATCTTGTGGAGCTTCATTGACCAACCGTTTCAACTTTCCATCCCAGGAACCAGCCACGCGCATCCTCCCACATGTTTTTCTGTTTCTACTGTAACACGGATACTGCGCATTGTCGAGTGGTAATAGACAGAAATATGGTTAAAAATAAATATTTCTATGGATATATTGCATCTTGGGCCCTTTGCAAGAGCTTGTGAAGGGCGATCAAACTTGTGAGGAGATGAAGTGCAGCATGTCTGCTCTATCGTGCTTACCTCCTACTCCTGTTGAAAAATGTCCACCCAATAGGATAGAATAGAGCCTGGTATGACTTGCTCCCAGCAACACTTTTTTGACAGTTGATTTGTGACAGTAACACGATCGGATTGAAACGTAAAAGAGAGACGCAGACGGACGTTTCTATGGTATATTTGAGCGTGCGTCTTTCTCGAAATAGATGAGGAAAAGGCCAAAAATTGCTGAGCCTTGATTATGTGTATCAACATCCCCAGGATATCCGCGAAGCTTTACGCAAGCGACACGACGAGCGCGATATTGATGATATCCTTCGTTTAACTGAGCAAAAGCGTAACTTTAGCATGCGCATCGATGGTTTGTATGCGGCATTGAAGCAACTAAAAGAGCAGATACGTGTAACTTCTGTAGAGGAACGTCCGAAGCTGAATCAGCAAGCTAAAGCGATATCTCAGGATATCCGGCGGCTTGAGCTACAGAACGCTGATGTGGATACGCGACTGCAATTGCAGCTACAGAGTTTGCCGAATTTGCCGCATCACAGCGTCCCTGAGGGGGATGACCAGATAGTGAAGAACTGGGGACAGCCAGGGCTATTTCACTTTGAGCTGTTGCCTCATTGGGAGTTGGGTGAGCGGCTGGGGATCATTGATGCCGAAAGCGGCGCGAAAATAGCGGGTAGCCGCTTTGTCACGTTAAGAGGGGCAGGAGCGCGGTTGGAGCGTGCGCTGATCTCTTTTATGCTCGATATCCATACTCGTGAGCATGGATATACTGAGGTGATGCCGCCGGAACTGGTGAAGCGTTCGATCATGCTAGGGGCAGGCCAGCTCCCGAAGTTCGAAGAGCAGGTCTACGTGTGTTCTGTGGATGAACTGTATTTGAATCCGACCGCTGAAGTGCCGCTCTTGGGTTTGCATTGGAATTCTATTCTATCTCCTGGTACGTTGCCTGTGCGTTATGTTGCCTGGACGACGGCCTTTCGCCGTGAGGCAGGGTCAGCTTCTCGTTTGACCAGAGGCTTGTTGCGTTTGCATCAGTTCAATAAGGTTGAGCTGTTTCAGCTAGTTGCTCCTGAGGACTCATATGATGTGCTTGAACAGATGGTTGAGCACGCAAGAGCTATTTTGCAACATTTAGAATTGCCTCACCGGGTCGTGACGCTTGGTACCCCTAATCTTCCCTTTGCTGCAGCCAAAACTATCGACTTAGAAGTGTGGATGCCAGGTCTCAAGTCCTATGTGGAGGTTTCATCGATTAGCAACTGTGAATCATTTCAAGCGTATCGATCCAATATTAAATATCGTGCTTCCAGCAATAGCCATGCGCAGTACGTGCATACGCTGAATGCTGCGGGTCTGGCGATAGGGCGCACTATGGCGGCAGTTTTAGAGACGTACCAGCAAGCAGACGGTTCGATTGTCATCCCAAAAGTACTACGCCCGTATATGGGAACTTCTCTCCTCTCTCCCGTCAATAATTGAGCCTGATCTATATGGATGGGTAGAGAGAGGGTAAAATTCTGGGGAAAGGGCAGTTTTGCTGGCTTATACTCTTCCAAAGCAATGAGAGATGTGGTACACTACCTAGCGGAGGGATGGCAGAGTGGTCTATTGCGGCTGTCTTGAAAACAGCTGGGTTAACAGCCCCGGGGGTTCGAATCCCTCTCCCTCCGTATAGGACAGAAAGTTTGATACCTGGTGCTTTTCTGTGCTTCTCTTCTGCAAGGGTAGAGGCAGAATGATTCTTGGCGACGATTTGAATGTGGGATTTACTGCGCTTTACAAGAAGCTGTATTAGGCATGTCATGCTGTATCGTATGTAATTGTAGAGGGTTCTTGTACTGGCGTGCATATTTAGGAAAAAGAATGTTCGCTGCGTATCAAGGGCCGTTTTGGGACGGACGGTGAATTACTGTGTCACTCATAGGTACGTTAGAGCAGTTAAATTTGACGAATATTTTGCAGCGTATCGAGATGTATGAAAAAAACGGTATGCTGGTGCTTCAACAAGGGGAGACGTGGGCAGAACTTTACATCCGAGGGGGACGGCTGGTTTGTATCGGTCCCGTTCGTACTACGATGACTCTTGGAGATCAGTTGCAGCAGGAAGGAATTATTTCGCCACAGGCTCTACAGGACACCTACCAGACTCTTCGAGGGGCGCAGCCAGGAGAAATGCGCATGGCGCTGGCTTTGATGGAGCGTGGATATGTGGGACACGAAGATTTCCGGGGGTGGGCGACGAAAAAAGCCCTCGAAACCCTAAAAGTTCTCCTGACATGGACGAATGGAGAGATCTATTTTGAGGAAGATATCGTTCCAGAGCCAGACCGCCTGTTAGTTGCACTCTCTATTTCTGCTTTGCTTTCCTCGCTACCTGTATCGACTCCTGTCCCCCAGCAGTCAGCTTTGAACGGCTTCTATGCCAATAAGGAGCAGGAACAACCCAAATCTAGCCCGGCCATACCGGCTACTCCTGCACCTTTCGCACTATCAGTGTCACCACAGGATATTTCTAAAATTCCAACGTTAACCAGCTCGGCACAGTTTTTGCTTGATTCG
>DASTZT010000746.1:0-6571 GCA_035764225.1 Ktedonobacteraceae bacterium | reverse complement strand
GGCCTGAATATGCGTCTGCGCATCGGTTCCCATCGATGCATTTGCGTTAGCAATCAGGCGAGGACGAGATAAAAACTCACTACTTACAATTGTAATAATGAGCGGAAGAAGGGTTGCCATTACAAGTAAGAACGAAACACGGAATGAGAGAGAGAGCGTGAATTGCCTACTTCCTCTCGACAATCGGACCTGTGACATAAGAGAAACTCCCCTCAACAGAATTTCATAGATGGATAAAACCTGCACTATCCAGGTCTTTCAGTAAAGCAATGACCTCATCTGGTGTACGCCTGACCAGCATAGCCAGTTCTTCAACAGATCGCTTTCCATCGATCAATAAAAATAAACGACGATGCGCTCTGGTAAAGCCCTGCCTGTCAATAATCGACAAAATAGTCTCCAGAGATTCGAGATCATAAGCAGTCTGTACGGGACGGAGGCTCAGTTTCTCGTACGTCCCTGGATTAACCAGGCTAAGCTTATACTGTGAGCGCTTGTCAACTTCTCCTGCTTCCATTGGTCCTGCTGGCATAGGAGGCACCCCTTGCCTGGGACCAATTTGCTCTGGGGTCATGGCAACAAATGAAAAACGGCAGGCCCGCCAGGAAAATAATTTTGTCGCCGCATCTCTTCCCTGATGTGGACCTAAAGTTGCATTGACCACCTGTCCATTGACAAATGCTATTGTCCCTTCTTCAAAAGCTTCGCCTTCTCCTCGCTCAACGGTTAGGAAACCTGTTTTCTTTCCCAATTGAAGAGCGTCAATGACTGTCGAAAACTGGTTGGTCGTTGCCATGCGCCGTTGTGCCATGTCCATTCCACCTCCATGATAATAGCATCATCATTATCTGCAATTCTTAAATCCACATTGTATTTCTTAAGTTCTCTTTTGTAGGCATAAAGCAAAGCCTGTGTTCTTTTACAACGTATTTTCCTTATAAAAACGCCTTAAAGAACAGGTCTACTGCGGCTCGGCTCTGAATCAAGTTCGATCCAATCCGCTGGATCTGGAGTATGGTTTTCGACTTATGTGAACGCCTCTGAGTCGGCTGAAATTGAATGTCAGCAATCGACTATTAGGACCAATCGCAAATTTAAAATAGGCGCAGATTTATAAATAAAAAAAGCTAGATATATCTTACAAAGAATACTCCAGAATCCCAGGCAAGTATATCCAATAGCCTTAAAGTACTACAATGGGCCAAATGGGTCAGTGTCTCAGTGTCCTTGACACCTGAATGAATACAGTATCTCTTAACAGGCGTTACAAGCAGGGGCTTGCTGGTCGGGGTACTGTAAACTCTCCCCTACAGCGTCAGCGACGGTTTGCTCAAATAGGCCAGCCCCTGCGAGGCGTTCTGATTGGCGAGTTGCAATAATATCCGTCCGTCTGCGGTGACGTACGCGGCAGTATTGGTCGTTGTGAGCTGATACTGGTTCAGGGGAAACGCGTCCCAGGCGTTGGTTTGCCAGTTGTAGAGGCTGGCCTGGAGCGCACTCACCCCTGATGTGGGCGGCGATGCCACGTTGAGCGTGCTGGGTGCGGTGATGGTAAAACTTTTGTGTGCCGCTCTGGCTGTCCTGGGCAATGCGAACTCAAAATTAATGCTGCCGGTTGACATCGTATAGATATCGGGCAAGATCATTTCGGTGTCGTATCCCTGCTCGTCAACTGGCTGGCCCTCGATAAAGTCGGGAGGCAGGCTGGCGGATGCGGTCACATCGATAGTGAGCGGCATCTGCACCAGGTTCTCATGGTTGCCACCAGGGGCATTGCCGTTGACGGTGATCGTATCAACTCCATCAAGGGGCAGATCAGCCCAGCCCACCAGCGTGGCCGTAGAGCCATCAAGCAAGAGCGGATCACTGCCGCTGGATAAAGCAACTTTGGGCGTGCCTGGACGCAAGGTGATGATTTCATTTTTGTTAACATTCACGATAGCTCGCGAGCTGCACGGACCGTCGCAAGGGATGAACGTCGAGCCTGCTCCACTCAGGAGGCCGAGCTGAGCAATATGGCGCTGCAAGTCATTTTGCGGTTGCCCATTATGAGCATAGGGAAAATAGCTGGATGGCAGGCCATTGTCCTGCGCAATCTGACCAGCTAGCGTGGCTCCTGAGCGCGGCTGTACCGGAAGATCGATCTGCTGCGTCGCTCCAGCAGGCAGGTAGCCGATGTAGACAGCACTATGGGGCATCAGCACATAGACATCATTGAGCGAAGCATCAAGCGTATTGGTGATGGAGCCAACGAGCCGTTGCCCTTGCAGCTCCAGGTGTGGGGTAAGCCTGCCACGAATCTGACGATCCTGCTCAAAGACGAGCGAGTGGAACGTCCAGAGGCCCGCATCCTGGATATCCACCGTAGTATGATCTGTTCCATAGCTCACAGGCGTGGATGAGTCGGTAAGCACTACGCTCACCCCTGTGGAGAACTCCGTAGTCGAGAGCGGCTGTGGCAAGCTGCCACTCGGCAGATGGATCTGGAAATCTCCCTGGTTGGGCACAAAGACGCCCATATAGGTCGTCATATGGGCGGAGGTATTGGTCGAGCCGTCGGCGTTGAGCTGAATAATGGAGATGCTATTATCCGTCAACGATGCCCCATGTTGGTAGAATGCGATGGTGTAAGATAGCAGGGAAAATACCACAACGGCGATGAGCACAATGCGCCAGCTCCAATATGGGCGCTGTATCTGCTTCATCCGTCTGACGATCAGCAGGCGGATGGGGCCAAGAATGGCAATATAGCCCAGGATCAGCAAGCCAATAATGAGCGGCACAAAGCCAATATTGGGTTGCAGCATCGGTAATATACCGCTACGTGTCGTCAGGCCACCCGGCCCGCTCTGGTAACGTGGGGCTGCTGTCGAGGCCAGCAACTGGTCGCCGAGGGTACGCATCAAAAGCTGCGACCAGAAGACGCTTTGCCCGGACCAGCCGGTAAAAGCTGCATCGGCGAGATCGAAGGCGAGATAACAGAAGGTTCCCTGCCCTTGATGAGCCTGAATAAGAAAAGGCGTATTATTCGCTTTGAGGACCGTCTCATTAACAAAAGCGGGGGAAACTGCTTGCGGACGCAGAGCCGCGAGACTGACCGTCAGAGCATCTTTGAGGACATCATCCGAAGGCTGCGTGCCTGCTGTGGTTGGGACCGCAGTGCCGGGCAGCGAGAGATGTATCCCTGCTGGCAAGACGCCTGTCCCCTGAATGGTCACAGGCAGCATAGTGGAAGGAAGGGGAGCAAGTGTGCGCTGCCAGTCTTGCCCGCCAACTTCAATCAGCACACCTCCCTGATTGACCCAGGTCTGGAGCGCCATGAGTTGTTGAGGTTTTAAGGTATTGGTGGCAAAATCATCAAGCACGATCACTTCCATATTTTGCAGGACGGCGCTGGCAGCGGGCAAAGTATTGGCATCTAGCGGCGTGATGTTGATGGAATTGGCTCGATTAGGCAGAGAGACAGCATTGAGCGTATTAAAAGCGGCTTGCTGATCGGAGAGAACGCCAACGGAGAGATCGCCTGGATTGAGAATAAAAACATCCTGCATTTGCGTCATCACGCTTTTGCCCTGGTTATCAAATAGATCAACGATGACGCCGTGAGGGTTAAATGTGGCGGAATCAAAATGAACCTGGAGCGTCGTCTTTGCCTGTCCCCGGCGCGGTACGGTCAGGGGAGCCGAGAATCGCTGCGCGGAGATGATGCTGCCTCGACTGATGCCGCCTGGAGTACCGCTATAGGCTCTAGCTGAGACGCTCCCTTTAAAATCTCCGCTACCATCGTTGCCAACCGTCACATACACCGGCAACCAGTAGCCCAGCCTGGTAAGCGAGCCAAGTCCTACATCCACCTGAAGCGTGAGGCCATCGTGAGGTAGCGTGGCCGCGCTGGCTACGGTTGATGCAGAAAAGCATAAAAGTGAGAGGAAAATTGCGAGGCAGAGACCTGCTACTCTGCCGGTAACTTTGACGATAACGCCGGGCTGAAGCCAAAAAGAGCTGCTGTTCAGCATACAGTTCTGCGTCTTTCTTCTGCTATAAAAATTACACTGAGCACCGTTCCCTTCATTGGTCTAACTACATCAATTATAGTTGCAGGAGTAGCCACCTGCAAGGGATATTGTCACCAATAATCAATCATAAACGTGATATATAAGTGGGGAGGAAATAGGCGGTGGAAAGAGTAAACGGAAGAATTCGTGTAGGTGGCTTGTGATAGAAGCGACAGGGAAGCGCCTGATTGGCACTTCCCTGTCTTTTCGTCCATATCGCCACCTCTATAAGCGGGATGAGCTGGCCCCTATCGTTATTTGTTGTCCGTTGGGCATCACCTCCCTGACATCCACCGGTTGTTCCTGATGATTCTGAGGATGGTGGTTTTGTTGCACCTGGGGCACAATCAGCATGGACAAATTTGTAGCACGGAGCATCCGTCCGACAATACTGCCCATCATGCCGTGTTGTATCCCGCCACGCCCATGCGTTGTCATCACCAGCACATCGTAGACCGGAGCAAGCTGGCCATCTACATAATCGCATTGCTCCGTCACATCAAGCAGTGCCTCCGCAACATCCCTGCCAAAGAGTGAAGACCAGATGACTGCAAGCCTGAGCGTTGCTGCAATCCCCCTGTTTAGACGCTCGATGAGCATAGTAAAACAGCTATCGACTTCACGTACCGCCTGCTCCTGAAGATACTGCATTCTCTGGCTCTCTTTGACATGCTCTATCGGCAATATAGATGGGAGCTTGATAACCTGCGTCAGACTCAAGATGCCCTGATCCGGCACAGATAGGGCAGCAATCAGATGGGCCGCAGGCTCTATCGCCATCTCAGCTTGCATCGATCCATCGAGTGGCACCATTGCCCGTAGAGAGGCTTTATTCTGTAACAGCAATCTATTTTTATCATCATGCAATAGCAATAGTGGGACAGAAGTATCATGAGCCACTTTTTCGGCCACCCCACCAAGCGCCCAGCGCGTTGCTCCTGTATGCCCATGCCGACAGAGTACAACCAGATCAATAACATATGCATTGGCAATAGAGGCAATAGTCGTTGCCACCGAGCCACAATGGACTTCAAGTTCTGTACGAACGCCAGCAAGATCAGCAGAAGCCGCCACTTCACGAAGATACCGCTGCGCCTCAACTTTCCCCACTTCGACCATCGTTTGAGAAGAGGCGGAAGGGAGAGACGGGATCAGCGTTAGCGATGACTCAAGCGGAAAACCAACCACCCGTAACAGCACGACAGTCCCGCCTGAGGCGCGTGCTATACGAGCTGCTACAGGGACTGCGCATCTTGCTCTCTCCGATCCATCCAGTGGTACGAGAATGCGGTGAAACACTGTCTCTCTCCTTAGATTGCAATGAAAGGGAAATCCATATACTTCTTTTCTCATTTACACGACGATATGCCAGAACATCTCTGCTAGAGATATTCTGGCAATCCTGATTAGTCCACCTGTTGAAAGTACACTGGTTGTATTTTCTATAGCTATTGTACTGCTGCCGTTGGCTTGTTGGCTGCCGAAACCTTTTCGCAAGCTAATAAAAACAAAGGGCCTATGTTCCAAAGTCTCAACCTGCAATAGCGCAAAATCCGTCCGACGTATAGACGTTCCAAATGCAAGATCAAGGTCATTGTCTGGAGAATCGGCAAAAAGGCGGCTGTGCCGGTTAACCTCTGGAGTTCGGCCTTGAAATGGAACGCTGCAAACGCAATGGAGGTGTAGCGAAGATTTCAGCCATGCGCAGATGGACCTGTTGCTGGACTTTGTAGAGGATACTGGTAAGCCGCAGCACATCATCGTTGCGCGTTGATGTATCTGCAATGATCGAATTAAGGGTGACATTGAGCACCGCCAGGCACATGCCCCCAAGCTCGATAGTCGTGCAACAGGAAACCTTCTCGACAACCTCTGCAATATAGGGAGCGAGTTGCTGGCTATGCTGATGTGAGAGCAGCAGCCGGATCAGGTGGCGGGCCTCTTCCTGCTCCAGTTCGATTGTTGAAAGGGCAACGTTAGGCATCGACATGCTCTTCTCCTGTCAGAAAGAGGACGCACTGATAGGCTCCATTGGGCAGTTTGTTTCGATGAAACAACTTCCTGACGTAAAACTGCCCACCATCGGGACATGTCACGCGATAGTCTGGTAGCGCATTATTGCCAACAAATTGCTCCTGCGTGCCTGCTGGACATATGATCTTCAAATAAATAACGTTATCGAACGTGATCGGTTCGACGCTTGCCCCAATTTTGTTTAGATAGTTGATGGTCTGAACGAACTCTGCCTGGGAGGCAGATCTGTGACAATAATACTCCACTGCAACCCTCCATAGCGTTTTCTAGCGAAGTAGCGCGTTCTATATGACCGTTTGCTTTTTGGCTTCGTGTCGCTAATCTCTAGCAGCAAGTGTAAATCAGAATGAAAGGTGTAATGTAGCACTGAACTGTCACTTATTTTTGACTTGTAATAAACTGCCCAGGGCCGGTATATGCTTTCATCGCGCTCTGACTCCTCACTGCTCAAGCAGTGGAGGCATGATGAGATTGGCGTTTAT
>DASTZT010000745.1:0-2926 GCA_035764225.1 Ktedonobacteraceae bacterium | reverse complement strand
GCGAATGTTTCGCGTCGCCCATGCGCCAGCGGAGACGGGACCGATCTATTGCGTGCAGGATGATGGTATGGTTGGTCTGGGCTGTGGCGCACGCTCATATACATGTACCCACCACTATGCCAGTGAATATGCCGTCGGAGCGCGGGGCGTGCGTGCTATTCTGTCAGAGTATATCGCGATGCCGTCGGAAGCATTTGATGCTGCTTACTACGGCTTTTGTCTGGATGACGAGGAGCAGCGCAGGCGCTATGTGCTCAAGTCGTTGCTAGAAGCTGGTGGGCTTAATCTCGATCACTATCGGCGACGCTTTGACAGCGATGTTCTCTCCGATTTACCGGCGTTGCATGATTTAATCGGTTCAGGCATGGCAGTTATCGCGGAGAATGTCATGATGTTGACCGCAGCCGGGATCGAGCGTTCGGATACGATTGGCCCCTGGTTTGATTCCAGGCGCGTAAGAGAACTGATGAGAGGATACCAGTTGCGATGAAGCTATCAATTCTGTACCGGGGACCGCTATCGAGCTGCAATTACGGCTGCGTCTACTGTCCCTTCGCCAAGCATACTGAGACGAGGCAGGAGCATGAAAGGGATCGTCAGGCGCTTGAGCGTTTCGTGGGCTGGGTTGCATCACGCAAGGAGGATCAGATCGGCATCCTCTTCACGCCCTGGGGAGAGGCACTGATTCGCAAACGCTACCAGGACGCCTTTATCCGGCTTTCGCGGATGCCTAACGTCGTCAAAGTCGCCATCCAGACCAACTTATCCTGTCGGCTCGATTGGGTCGAGCAATGCGATAAAAGCAAAGTGGCGCTATGGTCAACGTTTCATCCTTCGCAGACGAGCCGCGAACGTTTTCTTGTCAGGTGCCAGGAGCTTGACCGACGTGGAGTGCGCTATAGCGTTGGCGTTGTTGGCCTCAAGGAGCACGGCGACGAGATCGATGCGTTACGGCGTGAGCTGCCGGAGCATGTGTATCTGTGGATTAATGCTTATAAACGACAATCTGACTATTACGCCGTCGAGGATATCCGGCGTTTCACAGAGGTAGACCCACTTTTCCCGATCAATAATCAATATCATCCAAGCCAGGGGCACGCCTGCCGAACGGGGCAAAGTGTGATATCGGTTGATGGAGATGGAGTCGTGCGGCGCTGCCACTTTGTCAAAACCCCCATAGGCAACATCTATGAACCTGATTTTGCAGCAGCCCTGTGTGAAAGAACGTGTACAAATGCGACCTGTGGGTGCCACATCGGCTATGTCCATATGGACGAGTTAAAGCTTTATCCTGTTTTCGGGGACGGTGTATTGGAGCGTATTCCGGCTCGGCAGATAGGGTCGTGATGAGCCTAGCTAATGCTATGTTGAGTGGGCAGGTAAATATCATGAGGTTGCCAGGGCGGTGAGGGGAAGTGACGCCCTGGCAATGCTACTCAAAAGGCGGGATGCGTGCATTTTCTACGGACAAAACTATGCATTCATCGCAGAATGCGTGTTGTTCAGTACCTAATAGCCAACAGTTTGCTCAATGGTAGTGGCCATTAATTGATAGCCTACCGAGCGCGGATGTATCGCCAGTGCGAGTGCGAAACCACTGTCCATCCATGTGAGCCTGTCAATGTTGGGATTAGGCGTGGTGGGACCGCCGAAGGCAGTGAATATGTCAACCATCGTGACATTGAAAGCACTGGCATCGTTGGCAATATGTTGGTTGATCTCCTGGGATACAGACACCAGGTTTGGACAAAGATTCTGCTCCGGGTCGTAGTAGTTTGGGATAATTAGATCACCGGTTCTCTGTCCATTGACCGTCAATGCTGCTGTCAACTGTGGCAGAATGGTCTGGCTCAGATCGGCATCCATCCTGGCCAGATCGCTGCTAAAGTTAGAACTGAGCGTGCAGTTCGGGGCGTTTGAAGTATTGACATCATTGTGCAAAAGGAAGTTGTCGGCTCCGACATCCAGCGTCACCGGGCTAACCTGGCCAGCGTGCTGGTGCAAGAAATTGACAGCAGCCTGGAGTTGTGAGCCACGATAATGGACCTTATTCTGAATTGCGTCAATGCAGCCGCCATTAATCATCGTAATGGTGGTTTCTCCAGAGCAAGACAGATTTTCCAGGGTTGTCGTCCCATGGGGCTTCAAATTCGCGAAGAAATCATCAGCGTACCCATGATTATTATCCCCGTTCGGCTGAAAACCGAGGCCCAGCGAGTCCCCAAGCGCCAGATAGAAGGCCTTGGGTCCAACCAGGGTGGCCGCTTTTACAGGGCTAGAAAAAGAGACGGAAAATGTAAAAACCAGGGCTACAGCAAGCGCTAAAAGGACGAATCTGGCACCACGTAAAATTTGTATCATGAGGGACCCCTCCTGTGCAGATGGAACGATAGCTAGTTGACGAGCGCGGATCTGCAATCCTCTTTTCAGAGTTCGTGCCGGAATCCTGCTTCAAAACGAGCTTAGGTGAGAATGAATCAAGAAATGCACACACCCTCTCGTAAAATATAGCTAATCATAGCGAATTAGTACAAGACCTTTTAATAAGTAAATAAACATATAACTATAATAAAATGGTTATATATCTGTATTTATTTGTTATTGCATGATACAACGAAATATGATGTATTTGACCGTAATAAAAAGAGATGAGTAAAATGCCCTTCTTTCTATGGTTTTTGCCGGGAAAGAAGGGCGGAGGCCTCCGGCGTTGTGAAAAGCGGAAATGGCTATTTGGGGGATACGGTTATAAAAAACATAACCAATCCATCATATCTCTCGTATATACAGTATCTATGCTCGTCAGCACTGAAGTTGAGCATAGTAATTGTTTACGGCACTTCACAAGTAAATACTGATATCCTGATCTTAAGGAATGTTTTAGCATATCCGTGTTTTTCATTGTTTAGAAAGGCAAAAGGAATTT
>DASTZT010000744.1:0-3235 GCA_035764225.1 Ktedonobacteraceae bacterium | reverse complement strand
GGGCTGTTGCCTCTGTACGTCCTCTCTGCGGGTTCTCATCCCAGACCGCAACGATCTCTGTAGCCGGATTTTCTCGCGCTTGCCTCAGATAATCATGTGCGTGAACATGCCAGAAGCTGATCATCGCAATCCGAATCATCTTTTTTGCCTCCTTTGAAATTGCGACTAAACACATCTGTTATCACTCATTCTACTCGCCAGAGCGGGTTTGGTACACCCCCACGAAGATTGGTGTTGGCGAAGTCAAAACATGCTGCTTGCGATCAACTGGGTACTACTCATTCCCTATGAAAGAATCCTTGAGGAAACCGGACCTGGCTCTGGTGGGGCGCGCTTCTTAGCATTGTGCGGGTGACGGTCGGAGAAATCGGAAGATCGATCAGACCATGCAGCGTTTCTCGCGAATATGATACTCATATTCTTCTCTAAAGAGTTCGATGCTGCTGACAATGGCGCTGGTGGCAAAGTCGCCTAGCGCACAGAAGGATTTGCCACTGATATTGGAACAGATATCCAGCAACAGGTCAATATCTCGCTCTTTTCCCTGGCCGTGTTCGAGCCGTTCTAGAATGCTGGTGAGCCAGTAGGTTCCCTCTCGACAAGGGGTGCATTTCCCACACGATTCTTCCCAGTAGAACTCAGATATGCCGAACATCCCTTCTCTGTCACTCAGACCTTCGCGCTGGCCTTCGAACAGCTCTGTCGCGAGCATCAGGCCGCCGCAGACCTGCTTACTCTGTGCTGCTTCTTTGCGCCCGAAGAGATTCCTGAGGAGAGTATTTGCCAGGGGGCGCATCATCTGGAACAACCGCTCGCAAGCGTGGTCGCCGATAGGTTACAGTTCAATGCCACGCTCCAGCGCTTGCTGGCCTATGCGCTTCTCCAGCGCAATCCTGAGACAAAAACGCTGAGTATGCATCGCCTTGTGCAGATGGTACTCAGGGAGCATCTGGATCTTTGCGCCCGGAGATACTGGGCACGCCAGGCTCTCCGTCTCATGAGTGCGTCGATCCTTGCCATCCCCGCGAACAGATGGGGGGCATGTGAGCCCCTCTTGCCTCATGTGTTCACCGTGCTCCAATGTCTGGAGGAAGCGCAGGGCACGCAAACCTGGGACAAAAGCTGCGCCTCGGAGGTAGCCGCGCTCCAAATGAAGCTTGCGGCCTATCTCGCAACTCAGGGACGCTACACACAGGCAGCGGCGCTTTCTCAGCGTTCTTATCGCCTGTACGAACTTTCTCCAACGGCCATGCGCCAGGAATGGACCCGCTCGCTGCTCTACCTGGCCGATTTCTACGCGCATCAGGGCAAGGACTGCGAAGCCCAGATATGCTATGAACGCGCCCGCTTGTTCCTGGAGCAAGCGTTTGGTCCGCATCATCCTGAGGTCATCGCCACCCAGCTTGGTCTCGTGCTCTTGTACAAAAAACAGCAACGCTACGCACAGGCCATTGCGCTCCTGCTACCCATTGGTGCAAAGCAGCAAGATGGGTCAATTGATCCAGCCTTTCAGGTACTTGTGCTGCACTATCTCGCCGACCTGTATGCCAGACAGGAAGCGTATGCAGAGGCCGAGGACTACTTTCAACGTGCCCTGAACCTCTGGCAACAGACATGCTCGCCCATGTAAACTCTTCTTATCACTGTCGGTGCTGCTGAGATGCCCATTCCCTTCTAGGGAACGGGAGTGGCACTCATCATAGAAGGCGAAGGTTTCAAACGGAAACTATGGTATGTGGGGATAACAATGAGATGATCGCTAAGCGCATCAACCTCTCGGCCTGGGATGGAACAAAGGAGAGCAGTGAGCTTGCCCCGTTTTTGTGGGGAGCCATTTCAGGCAGATGTTGCCCCTATGGAGCAACCAACTCTGCCTGAAATGAAGCCAATTTACCAGGAGACCGCTACAACCATGCTCGGTGGCTGCCAGTCGGAAGGGGGAGAGGCCAATTTCTCTACGAATGGACGCAACGTGCTATCCATAAATTTGTCAACGGGCGACTCCGGTTGTGGCTTTGGTAGGAAGGCCAGCACTAGCGCAAAGATCAGGCCCACGACTGCGAACACTGCTGCGAGGACCGCCGCAACTGTTGAGGCGATGATTAATTCTACAATCAGGCAGACCGTCTCCAGAATAGCACAGGCGGCCATAATGCCATCAAAAGCTTTATCAAGAATGGTTGCCGGTGATCCATCCAGCAGATCTTCGATGAACTTCATCGTCGCCAGAACTGCGAAGCCAGCTGAGACGAGTGCCCCCATCCAGCGCAGCACTTTGCTCAGTCCATTGAATAATTTGCCCCAGAACGTTCCTTCAGTGGTAATAGCTCGACGAGCGGCATTAAAGAAGTCTTTCATCTTTTCCGCGCCTCTTGAGTACCAGGCGTTGCGGTTGCTGCCGCCGAATATCTTTTCCAACGCTCGCTGAATGCGAGTCGAAGATTCTCCCAGCGCGATGTAGTTGCGCGCCCGCGATATCGCCTGCAACGGCACCAGGGCCGCACTCAGGATATCAGGCACCGCCAGGATCAGATTGCCAAAGAGGCCGACCGTGGTTAAAATGATCTCTGCCTTATCTCTGTCTTCAAGATTATTCCAATCCTGAAAACCGATGATGGCATTATAGAGTCCGCCGCACCAGGCCGCGACCGTCAGAAACTTGCCAGCCTTCGCGAGCTTGGGAAAGCGTTCGGAAAAGGTCTGCTGAGCTTTGAACATGCGATTAAACAGGTTGGTATCGCTGACCGCGAGCATCGCGTCCGCAAGCGCACCTGCGAGAACCGCCATGTGGCCAGCCTGCTCCTTTGCCGCTTGCAGATCCTGAGCCATCTGCCAGCGAACCAATTCTTCCTTCGTCGGATTCTCCGGGGCCACAATATATAGATCGATAAATTTTTGAATGACATCGGGGAGCCAGCTCATGATCTGCTCTTTATCGTCGAGGTTCGCCTGATCAGACATGTGCGTCAAAGAGCGGATGGTGAACATTTTATTGTATTCCAACGCGAGTTCCCCTGATGGCTGTAATGCCGCCAGCAGCGTCGCATAACGGTTGAGGAGCGCAACACCTTCCCCAGTAATGATACGATTCATCATCAGGTTGATCTGAGGAACGGTCGTGATGGCATCATATAGCTCCTTTGCCCACTTTTCGCCTCCGTCGTTGATGTAATCTCGTAAACGCGGGGAAGAGGCAATAAAAGCTTCCAGGAAAATGCCGTTTGACTGGATGTTG
>DASTZT010000743.1:0-10957 GCA_035764225.1 Ktedonobacteraceae bacterium | reverse complement strand
CGGAATTTCAAGACAGGCAGCGGCGTTGGCATGCGGAATAGCAAGGTATTGCGCTTGCCCTGCTTCATTTCTTGAGATTAGGTGCAGTAGTCGTTTGATGAGCTTGACAAAGGAATCACGGCGTGCTACGCTAAATTATATCGTATTACGATATAATTTGAGCCTTTCGAAGGGACTTGCGAGTTATCGGCGCACGCCCGGAGCAAGTTTTTCTATAGCAAGGAGGAGCAGCTAGAACAATGGCGTTAGAGCTGCTCGTCAAGACGAACAGAAGTGACATGAGCAATGGAAAGGAGGTACACAGGTATCGCACGGGGTATTAAAGAACGAGTTACTCTGGGTGGTTGCCGTCCGATAAATGTTTTGTGCTAGAGCATGTGTAGGGTGTAGTTTCAGAGTATATAGTTCGTAGATACCATCCACGCCCGTACGGGACGAGCCTCACGAAGCCATCCTCGTTGACGCGGATGACCTACCTGAATAGTTTCCCGATGAAAGGTGGGAACTTCTATGGCTCAATTTGCATCGCCAAGAGATTACTCGGTCGCGGAACAACACGCCGAGTCCGTCGCAACATCCATTGCAAACCCCATTCCACTGGGATTAGGGGCGCTTGCATTCACTACCGCCATTCTCGGTTGCGTTTATGCAGGCTTTATCGTTTTTGGCAGCAGCCTCGCGATTGCTATAGGGTTTGCATTTTTTTATGGAGGCATTGTCCAGCTCCTTGCAGGCATGTGGGAGTTCAGGAGAGGTAACACTCTTGCCGCAACAGTTTTCTCCTCATATGGTGGATTTCTGCTTGCCCTTAGCGTCTCCCTCGGTCCTGTACTCGGTGTAGCGAGCCCGCTGCGAACTCCGACTATCGCGCATCCAGTGCTAGGCCTCTTCTTCCTCTGCTGGACGATTTTTACCGGCGTACTCTTCCTCGGTGCCCTCAGGAGCAGCTTAGCTTTTCTGATCGTGCTTGGGTTGCTGTTTATTGCCTATCTCTTATTGACGATAGGCGAGTTGGCAGGAGGCGTTCCGGCGCTGTTGCTCGCCGGGGGCTGGGTCGCTATTGTATGCGCACTGGTTGCCTGGTATACGGCGCTGGCCAGTATCCTTCGTTCCGCTAATGGAGCTTTCAGGTTGCCTGTTGGTCTTATCAGCTCCCCTACTGTGGTGTAACCAGTATGTTTGATGCTATCCAGAGTTTTGCGTGCAGAGAGTGAATTTGCTGCTCTCTGCACGCTCGGTTTAGGGGTATATCCTTATTTTTTCATCGCCAATGCTCTCTTGGGGAAGAGCGAGATAGATTCTCTTCGTACCGACCCGCTTCAGCGCGTCCAATTTATTGCCCGTCCTTCTCGTTGTGTGTGCTGGGTGGTGACTTAGAGTGGTGCCCCCAACGCAATAAATTGGACGCGATGCAATCAGGTCGGTACGAAAGAGCGAGCATGATATTTTTTCAGAACTGAAGGGCGCTATATAAGCCTAATAAGAATACTTGACACTTGATAGCACATCCTTATACTCTAATCATAGAAGGACTGCTCATCAGGTATTATCGAATGCTTGGATGAAGCAAGAGAAAAGGGAGGCGTTATGCGATTGGCGGATAAGGTGGCAATCATCACAGGATCGGGCGGCGGGATGGGACAGGCTGCCGCCGAGTTATTTGCACGCGAAGGGGCCAACCTGGTGGTGACGGATGTGCTGGTAGACGCTGGCGAGGCAACCGCGAGCAAGATTTGTGACGAGGGTGGTAAGGCTATTTTTGTGCAAGCGGATGTTGCCAATGAAGATGATGTCAAAGCTCTAATCAGCTCCGCAATCGAGGCATATGGACGCGTTGATGTGCTCTATAATAACGCTGGCATTATGCCGAGTAGCGATGGCAGCGTGACCAATATCAGCGAGGAAGTCTGGGACCGCGTCCTCAATGTCAACCTCAAAAGCGCCTTTCTCTGCTCCAAATACGCCATCCCACATATGATGAAGCAGGGCAAGGGATCGATTATCAATATCGCCTCATTCGTGGCCTTTATGGGCTGCACCGTGCCGCAGGATGCCTATACCGTCTCCAAAGGGGGATTGCTCTCCCTCACCAAATCTCTGGCCGTGCAGTACGGGCCTTATGGTATCCGCTGCAACGCCATTTGTCCCGGCCCAATTGAGACGCCGCTGTTACGCCACCTCTGGGAAAGCGAGGAAGCGCGCAATCTACGTCTGAACCGCATTCCGCTGGGTCGTTTTGGCGAAATCAACGATATCATCTATATGGCGCTATATCTCGCCTCGGACGAATCGGCCTGGACAACGGGGGCATGGCTGACCATCGATGGCGGCATCTCGTCAAACTATTTTTGATGCTTCAACTGTCAAAGCAGAACATCCTGGCCAGATGCCAGGATGTTCCCCTTCGTACCGACCAGCTTTAGCGCGTCCAATTTATTGCCTGTCTTCCCTCACCCAGGCGCTAAAGCGCGTCGCTACGAAGGGAAAGCGCCTGTTCACCTTATCCGCTCACGATCATCACATAACCACACACTACCATTCAATAGATTTGCCAAAAAGGTAAGCAATTACCACCAATCCAAACAACAACAACAACAGGCCAAAGAGCCAGAAGAGCACATCAAGTATCCACATTGCTTCAGCTTCCTCATACCATCATCCATCAAAGAGTCTCGTAAGAAACTCATCAAAAGACTGACCTCTGCAATAGAGCCATAAGAACCGCTCTCCTTATGACGTGTGGCATCGCATATTCGTATACCGCTATTTGAAAGTTCTCTTAAAATCGCAAACTCATTTACCTGTCGTAGGGACTTGATTTATGTTGTTCGAGAGATAGAGCTATGCCTTTGTCGCTATTGGCAATGCCAGGGGTTATGTGACTTACTGTACATAAGAGTAGGCGTAACGTAACAATGTAACATGCGTGTTAGGAGGTTTTCTCATGGCGATAATGAGGGAAGCTGTGATTGTCGATGCCGTTCGTACTCCCATTGGACGGCGTGGAGGGAAACTCAAGGACTGGCACCCGGTGGATCTGCTGGCCCAGGTACTCAAAGCCTTAGTAGAGCGTACTGGCATTGATGCCGGGCAAATTGAAGATGTTATCGTCGGCTGTGTTGTCCAGGCGGGCGAGCAGAGCTTGAATGTGGCACGTAATGCTGCGCTTGCCGCAGGCTTCCCTGAAGGTGTTCCCGGCACGACGGTTGACCGTCAGTGCGGATCGAGCCAGCAGGCAATTCACTTCGCGGCGCAAGGTGTGATGAGCGGAGCGTATGATATCGTAATCGCGGGTGGCGTCGAAGTCATGACGCGTGTGCCGATGGGAGCATCTTCGCAGGGACCGGGTGCGCCCTTTGGACCGTTGATGGTGGAACGCTACAACAATAAGCTGGTTCACCAGGGGATCAGCGCCGAGTTGCTGGCGCAAAAGTGGGAAATTAGCCGGGAAGAGTTGGATGCGTTTAGCCTGGAGAGCCATCGGCGCGGCGCTCAGGCGACGGCAGAAGGTCGTTTCAAATCGCAAATTATTCCCATTCCGGTCAAGAATGAAGATGGCTCAACCAGCATGTTTGAGCGTGACGAAGGCATTCGCACCGACACCAGCCTGGAGAAGCTGTCCAATCTCAAGCCCTCATTCAAGCCCGATGGCGTGATTACGGCAGGGAACTCCTCGCAGATCAGCGACGGCGCATCGGCTGTGCTGATTATGGAGCGCGAAACTGCTGAACGGCTGGGATTGAAGCCGCGTGCTCGCTTCGTCGCCTTTGCCGTGGCTGGCGATAATCCCATTTATATGCTCACCGCCCCGATTCCCGCTACCGGCAAAGTGCTGGCCAAAGCTGGCTTGACGCTCGATCAGATCGATCTGGTTGAGATCAACGAAGCCTTCGCCAGCGTGGTCCTGGCCTGGAAGCGCGAATGGAAGCCGGATATGTCAAAGGTGAATGTCAATGGCGGCGCGGTTGCTATCGGACATCCTCTGGGAGCCTCTGGAGCGCGTCTCACAACCTTCCTGCTTAATGAACTGGAACGCACTGGCGGACGCTATGGCCTTCAGACGATCTGCGAAGGCGGCGGCATGGCCAATGCAATGATTATCGAACGGCTTGATTAGCACACTCTGATTGGGCTGAGAGTGAGGCCATTCACGTTTCACTCTCAGCCCTCTCGAATTCGCCCGTTATTCTTCTTCGTCTGGAATCACCTCTACCAGATCTTCAATGCGCACATTGAGCGCCTTCGCCATTTTTAATAGCGTACTGTAAGCAACATCGCGGTAAGGATCGTAGAACATAGCTCGCACCGTTTTGTAGTTAACATCAGCAATCCTTGATAGACGCGTCATGCTGATTTTTTTCTGTTCCGCTATCTCCTTCACTTTCAAGCGTATCATGCTCATTCCTCGTCTATAGTCTTGGACCGAACTATCGTACGTTTTCCGTATGCTTGACACAAGTCCCAAAGCGTGGTAGTAATTAAAGGAGCCTGACTATGGGTCCTGTGTTACTAACCATACATGGAAAAAAGCGTTCAGGCAAGCCGATTGGTCAACATTGGTGGAGATTGATGATGAAAGTCAGTATACTGGTGGCAAGTGAAAAAAGGGGAGAGGGTAAAGTTTATGGACGCAAAGCCGACGCTATTGCAGCTGAGGGAAAAGTACAGCGTGGATACTGTGGCGTTAGCCAGAGCAGCCGGAGTGGCATCTGATATCGTTTACTATATGCTCATTGGGATACCTGTGGAGTGCTGGCAGGCAGAGAAGGTGCTTCAGGGCTTCAAAAAATTGACCGGAGCAGAATACCAGCTGGCAGAGATTGCTATCACTTTGAAATCGGCCAAAACGGACCCTTGACAGTGGTTTCATCCCTTAGGTATACTTAGCTAAAGTGTAAGCATGGTTACAAATACCGTCGCTATTTAACATTTGAATATACGCAGTCAACTAACTGCTCTCATCAAGAGAGGTGGAGGGAAACGGCCCTTTGAAACCCGGCAACCCGTTTGCAATGGCGCAAACAGGGTGCCAATTCCGGCGGATCTGTTGTTCCGCAAGATGAGGGGAATGAGCGATGTCGCCCGCCCCTGCATAGGGGTTTTTTTGTGGGCTGCGTATTGTGTACTTTACAACTTAAGTAAACAATAACCTTGAAAAGGACGAGTAAATGCCCAGGGCGGTTACAGAGAGCTGACGTTGATGAGAAATCAGCACCGTTCCAGCATTGAAAATGGCCTTAGAGTTGCAGGTTGAAAATCCTAGCGGTGGACGAGTAGACTGAGCCGTGTGGCTGCGTTACAAGCCGGGGTGTTGACAGGTCTGTTGTTACCGTATTGCTATGCTCTTCCTTGTTGCTGCTTCAGCACTCACTGAGGTTGATATCGCAAGGTATCAACGAATCAGGGTGGTACCGCGAAGACGTTTACCTCTCGCCCCTGCCGGGTGAGTTTTTTTTATTACAGCGCAACGTCCCATGTTCTACAAGGGCCGTGGCAAGTTATGTTTTCAATCTAAGGAGGGCGCAGTGGCAATGCAAATAAAGTATTTTACCGGGGCGCAGCCAGTCGCTGCCAACCGCGTGCTTACTTACACGTTTGATCATCTGCCGTTGCAACGTGGTAGTCATCTTGGCCCCGTCACACTGGCGTACGAGACGTGGGGAACCCTCAATGCTGAAGGGAATAACGCCATTTTGATCACGCACGCTCTCACAGGGAATGCGCATGCGCATGATCCTGAGCAGCCTGATAATATGAAAATAGCGTGGTGGAATCCCTTGATCGGTCCTGGTCGTCCGATTGATACGGCGCGTTACTTTGTGATTTGCTCCAATGTGCTGGGCAGTTGTTATGGCTCGACCGGTCCATCCTCGCTCGATCCTCAGACAGGCCGTCCCTATGGGATGCGTTTTCCTGTCATCACTATTCGCGATATGGTGCATGCGCAGCACAAATTGCTTGAGCATTTAGGCGTGCGTCAACTGGCGCTGGTAATCGGTGGCTCTATCGGTGGGCAGCAGGCGCTAGAATGGGCCGTAAGCTATCCTGAGCTGGTGCAAAAGGTTGCGGTGGTTGCAGCAACGGCAGCCTTAACGGCCCAGGCTATCGCGTTCAGCGAAGTTGAGCGTCAGGCCATTATGCTGGACTCGCGCTGGCTGGGAGGAGACTACGCGCCGGGGCAGGGGCCGAGCACAGGTCTGGCGATAGCACGCATGTTAGCGATGATTACCTATCAAAGCGAAGAGGGGATGGAGTTGCGCTTCTCCCGCAATCTCGCCAGCCGTACCGACGTACCTTCGCCTACTCGTTCTTTTGATCTGGGTGGACGCTTCGATGTTGAGGGGTATTTGTATCACCAGGGGGCAGCGTTAGCGCATCGCTTCGATGCCAATAGCTATCTCTATATCAGTCGTGCAATGGATCTTTATGATGTAAGTGAAGACTATCCTTCGTTAGATGACGCATTACGCCGTATTCGTAGCAAAGCTCTCTTCATCGGCATCCGCTCGGATTTTCTCTTCCCCGCCGCCCATGTGCGCTGGTTGGCCGAGAAAGTGCGTGCTCTTGGCGGAAATGCGCTGTATACAGAACTGGACTCGCCGCATGGTCATGATGCCTTTCTGAAAGAATGGGATCAAATGAAGGCGGCTCTTGATTTAATGTGATTGACTGGAGGCTTGCTGCAAAGCTGGCTTCGATAGGGAGGAAAAATCTGATGGCGCTCAATAGCAATCGTAGTTATGGTTTCGAAACGCTCTCCTTACATGCTGGACAGGAGACCGCCGATAGCGCGACGGGATCGCGTGCTGTGCCGATTTATCAGACAACATCTTACGTGTTTGATAGCCCTGAGCATGCCTCAAATCTCTTTGCGCTCAAGCAGTTTGGCAATATCTATACCCGCATTATGAATCCTACCCAGGATGCTTTCGAGCGTCGTATTGCTGCCCTGGAAGGCGGTGTGGGCGCGCTGGCAACCGCTTCAGGTCAGGCGGCGGAAATGATGGCTATTTTGAACGTAGCGGGAACTGGTGATGAAATTATCTCGTCCTCCAGCCTCTACGGCGGTACCTACAATCTTTTCCATTACACTCTGCCCAAACTGGGGATTACCGTGCGCTTTGTGGATAGCCGTGAGCCTGAGAACTTCCGCGCCGCCATTAACGAGCGCACCAAAGCCGTTTATGCGGAAACGCTGGGCAACCCTCGCCTGGATATGGTCGATATTCGCGCCGTTGCCGATATTGCCCACGAGCACGGTATACCCTTGATTATCGATAATACGCTGACCACGCCATACCTGGTGCAGCCCTTGAAGCATGGAGCTGATATCGTGGTGCATTCGGCCACCAAGTTTATCGGCGGACATGGCACCTCCATCGGTGGAGTAATTGTCGATGGCGGTGCCTTCGACTGGGCCGCAAGCGGGCGTTTCCCCTCGTTCACCGAGCCGGACCCCTCCTATCACGGCTTACGCTATGTGGAGGCGCTTGGTCCGCTGGCCTATATCGTGAAGGCGCGTGTCCAACTGTTACGCGATTTAGGCGCTGCCACCACGCCTTTCAATTCCTGGCTCTTCCTTCAAGGACTAGAGACATTGCCACTACGCATGGAGCGGCACAGCCAGAATGCGCTACGTATTGCCCAGTTCCTTGAAGGCCATCCCGCCGTGAGTTGGGTAAGCTATCCTGGACTGGAGAACCATCCACAGCATGCTATTGCGAAGAAGTATTGCACGCATGGCTATGGTGCGATCCTGGGCTTTGGCATCAAGGGTGGCCTGGAGGCGGGCAAGCAGTTGATTCGCCATATCGAGCTTTTCTCACACCTGGCTAATGTTGGTGATGCCAAGTCGCTCATCATCCATCCTGCCAGCACCACCCATTCCCAGTTGACGCCTGATGAGCAGTTTGAAACTGGCGTTACGCCGGACTTTATTCGCCTTTCAGTCGGTCTGGAGACGGTGGAAGATCTGATTGAGGATCTCGACCAGGCTTTGAGGGCGGCAGTCGTTGATGCAGGCTCGCCTGTCTCAGCATAGTATGTGTGAGGGCAAAGTGGTTCATTGCGCTTTGCCCTCCAGAAAATTTCATTCTGTGGATAGCTAGCCATCTGTAATCGATAGCTTGTAATATTGGTGATATTTTTATGAAACATGCTGTGAGCGTACTAAAGTTCGGAGGCACCTCCGTTGGCAATGGTGAGCGTATTCGTCATGTGGCGACGATCATTGCGCGTACTTTGCATGAGCCGGAGGCAGCTTTTCCCGTGATTGTGGTTTCGGCAATGGCGGGCGTAACCGATCAGCTCTTAAAAATCGCGCGTTATGCCTGCTCCGGTGAGCAGAGAGCCTGCGAGCATGAACTCAAAGGGCTGCGAACAAAGCATCTAGAGGCGAGCGGCAAGGCTGTACAAAGCCGCGAGATTCGCCTCACGCTTGCTCGCGATATCGAAGTTGCCGTGAGCAAACTGGAACAAGATGTCGTCAGGCTACGTCTGGCCGCCGAGCAAGGGCATGATGTCTCGCTATTAACGGCAGCGGTTGCCGCCTGGGGTGAGCGTCTCTCGGTGCTCCTGGTGGCTGCTGCCGCTCGTGATCTTGGGGTAGAGGCCGAGGCAGTACGTCAGGAAGTGATTATTACCGACCATCCCGGCCACGATCCAGCTCACTCCTTCGGCGTAGTGGTTGGTGCTGACCCTCTGAGCGAGGAGACGCGTGCCAATGCGCATGCGCTGGTGGAACCACTGGTTGAACGCGCTATCGTACCAGTCGTGCCCGGCTTCATTGGTCGCACCCTGGAAGGCTTTGTCACCACGCTGGGCCGCAACGGCTCAGATTACGCCGCGACGGTAATTGGAGCAGCCCTGGATTGCGTTGAAGTGACGATCTACACCGACGTTGATGGGGTGTTGACGGCTGATCCACGTCACATTGCTAACGCTCGCTTGCTAGAACGTCTCTCTTATGCGGAAGCGGCTCGCCTTTCCTGGTTTGGCGCGAAAGTGTTGCACCCTCGCACCCTGATCCCACTTGCGCCGCGCAATATTCCCGTGCGTGTGCGTAACACCTTCCGCCCTCATATTCGCGGCACCGTGATTGGACCTGTGGGGGAGATGCAGAGCGGAGCCGCAGGTGTGACGGTGCGGCGCAAGCTGGCTCTGGTTACGGTGGAAAGCACCGATCTCTTTGGCGCTCCTGAGAACGCGGGCCAGGTCTTCGCGCTCGCGGCTCGCGCTGGAGCAGCTCCTGTGGCTATCTGTTCGTCATCTGGTCATCATCTCTCCTTTATCGTTGAAGAACAGATGGTGGAGTCGGTAATTGCGTTATTGCAGCACGATATGGGTTCCTGGGCGGTGCGCACGCGGCGGGATCTGGCCGTTTGCGCCTGTATTGGCTCTGGTTTTACGGCTGATCCGATGAGTCCCGCCCGTGCTGTGAGCGCATTGGCGCGTGAACGTATTCCCGTTATTACGCAGGGGGCGTCGGAGCAGGGAATCATTCTGGTGGTAGAAGATCGTGATAGTGAGCGTGCTTTGCGCAGCCTGCACCGTGACCTGATCGCTCCCGTGATCCCGCTGGTGCGTCATCCTGTGCATGAGAAGAGGCGCGAGGCATGAAAGTGAGGAAGAAAAGCTATGCACCTGCAATCTAAGATACCTGTGGCCGTACTTGGCGCGACCGGTATGGTTGGTCAGCGTTTTATCGAGCTGTTGCAGGGACATCCCTGGTTTGAGCTAGTGGCGCTGGCAGCTTCGGATCAACATGGTGGCCGCGCTTATGTCGAGGCCACTCGTTGGCGGCTCTCCGGTGAGATGCCTGCTGCGGTAGCCGCTATGCCCGTCGTATCCTGTCGTCCTGAAGCCATGCCAGGCGTAAAAATCGCCTTTTCGGCCCTGCCTGCCGAGATAGCGGGCGAGGTTGAGTTGGCCTTTGCCCGTAGCGGCGTCGCTGTTTTTAGCAACGCCAAAAATTATCGCATGGCTCCCGATGTCCCCTTGCTTATTCCAGAGGTCAACGCCGATCATATCGCGGCTATTGTGCAGCAACGCAAGCAACGCGGCTGGTCTGGCTGTATTGTGACCAACGCTAATTGTTCAGCGACCCCCCTGGTGATGGCGCTCAAGCCTTTGCAGCAGGCATTTGGGGTGCGCAAAGTGCTGGTCTCAACCTTGCAGGCCATATCCGGCGCGGGTTATCCAGGCTTGCCCTCGTACGACATTCTTGACAACGCCATTCCCTACATTGGCGGAGAAGAGGAGAAGGTCGAGACGGAGACGCGCAAGATGCTGGGCGAATGGCGTGAGGGACAGGGCTTCGTTGATGCGCCAATGGTTGTCAGCGCCCATTGCAATCGTGTCGCCACTCGCGAGGGGCATCTAGAGTGTGCCAGCATCGAATTGGGGCGCGAAGCCACGCTCGAAGAGATGATAGCCGTCTGGAAAAGCTACAAGCCTGAGCCGCAGCAGCTTAAGCTACCGAGTGCGCCTGAGCATGCCTTGCTGTATCGCCAAGAAATAGATCGTCCGCAGACGTTGCACGACCGCGATGCCGGGCATGGCATGACTGTCTCGCTCGGTCGATTGCGTCCCTGTCCCATTCTAGGCTACAAATTCGTCATGCTGGGGCACAATACTATTCGCGGCGCAGCTGGAGGCTCGGTGCTGAACGCGGAACTGTGCGTGAGCAAGGAGTTGGTGCAATAAAAGTTTTTCATACAATTTACAGATCACACCATGCTCTAAAGCGTTGATGGCATTCATCTTCAGGAAAGCGGCTGCCTTGCTCGCGCATCAATTGCAGTGCAATAGTGGCACGCATTGGGTCAATGATATTGAGGCGAAGCATTTCATCCAAAACCCAGAGCGTGCCATGAAATGGTATCTCGTGAGCTTGTGCGACTTTGCGTAAGCTGCCATCGTTTGTAAGCAATATGGCTTTGATTTCTCGTGCAGTGAT
>DASTZT010000742.1:0-3571 GCA_035764225.1 Ktedonobacteraceae bacterium | reverse complement strand
GAGCGGTCCGGCATCATTGTCCAGGGAAAAAACCTGCCACCGTGAATAAGAATATGGTATGATAGCATTAACAAAGTGGGGCTATCTGGAGTAAGATATTTGAGTGAGAATCGGGCAGCAAGCGTGCCACAAGTAACGTTTTATACCAAAGCCGGGTGTCATCTGTGCGAAAGTGCCCGCGATATGCTCGACGATATCGCGGCCCAGACATCGTTTGATCTCACGGAGATCGATATTCGCGGCGATCTTGCGATTTTTGAACAATACCGTTACCGTATCCCGGTCATTATCATCGACGAAACTATTGTGATCGAAGGCCGTATAGAATATGGGGACCTGGCAAAGGCTTTTCAAGTCTAATCTGATACGCATATAAGGAAGCATATTATGGCAACACAACAACTACCCAGAGCTATCTCCAATCAACAGCGTTCAGCCGCTCAAGCAGCGTTCTCTGTTCCTAAGCAGCCACACAAACTGGATAAACTGATGAACGGCCTGGGACAATTTTTGCTCAACCATTGGGCGAACCTGATTACTACTGTGCTTGGCCTCCTGGTATTGATCGCGGTTAGTATTCCTTTCCTCTCGTATTTTGGATTGGACGCCATTGCCAAACCGCTCTTTTACGCGCTGCACTATGTCTGTGCGCAAGTGCCGTCGCACTCGTTCTACATCTTCGGCCATCAGCTCGGCCTGTGTGCCCGCAACTTTTCCATCTACACCTCCATGTTCCTGGGCAGCCTCGTCTTTGTGCTGAGCAAGAAACGCTTGCCAGGCATCCCCTGGTGGCTCTGGGTCTTGATGTGCCTGCCGATAGCTCTCGACGGCTTTACGCAAATGTTCGGCCTGCGTGAAAGCGACTGGGTGTTGCGCATGATTACCGGCACAATCTTCGGCCTGGGCAATGTCTGGTTCGCGCTGCCATTGATGCAAAAGACGATCCTCGAAGATATGGCGACGGCGGAGCGCATCGCCGCTCTAAGACAAAGCCATTGAGCAAGGCAGGGCAAGCGCGAGGCCCCTTCCACTCCCAAGCCGCCTCCCCTTGCCCCTACCGGTTCTGCCCATCGAAACAACCTGCTATAGGGGAAACATTGTAGGAGCGAGGCTTGCCCTCGCCCTATTTGCTGCCCATAGACCAAGACACGACCACCCACCACAGGGCAAGCGCGAGGCCCCATCCACCCCCAACCAGCCTCCCCTTGCCCCTACCGGTTCTTCCCATGATCGTGTGTGCCGCCGCATTTCTGCCCCATCAGGCTCTCCGGCGATCTCGGCATCCATTGCCCAGAAAAAATCCGAACGGGGGCCGATCATGTTGGACCGGAGGTGTAGGGGCAAGGGGAGGTGGCGTGGGGCGGATGGGGCCTTGCGCTTGCCCTGCTGGGGATGCAGGCACTAAAGCGGACGCGATCAATCACGTCGCCACGGCATTGATGGTGATAGATGTTACTAGGGTAGGGCTGGCGCTAAAGCGGACGCGATCAATCACGTCGCTACGAATATTTACGTCTATTGGGGTATTTCAGGTGAAAACGGTAGGGGCAAGGGGCGAAGCCTGGGGTGAACGCGGGGGCCTTGCCTTACCGCCAGCCTGAGCGCAGCTAGACGCAAAAGCGGCGTTGGCTGGCGGAATTGCAGGGTGCGCTTGCCTGCTTTCGGTTTCTTGCAGCATCGACTCTCCGTGCTATATCATGAAAATAATTGGCTAGAGGGAGCATAAACTGTGGAAGATAAAGAGACCAGCCGCCTGGAAGCGTTCAGCGACGGAGTTTTTGCCGTTGCTATCACACTTCTGGTTCTCAATATTAAAGTTCCGGGGCTGGAGAACCCTGGGAACCTGCTGGCGGATAGAGATCTGTGGGCAGCGCTGGGCAATCAATGGCCGATGCTGGTTGCCTATGTCATCAGCTTTGCCACAACGGGCATTATGTGGCTCAACCATCATCGGCTTTTTACCCTGATTAAGCGGACCGACACGCCCTTACTGTTCCTCAACCTCCTGCTGTTACTGTTCATTGTTTTTATCCCCGTACCCACAGCTTTGTTAGCGGACTATCTCACTCGTCCCGATTTGCATACGGCGGCCATCCTTTACAGCGGCACTTTTTTCATCGCGGCCTGCTGCTTTAATGTGCTCTGGCTCTATGCTTCGTATCACAACCGGCTTTTAAGCAGAGACACAGATCCACATGCCGTAGCAGATATTAGCAAGCAGTATTTATTTGGCCCCATATGTTATTTTGCCATGTTGGTCCTGGCCTGGATTAACGTGCCAGCCTGTATTATCCTCGGCTTTTTGCTCGCTCTGTTTTTTGCCTTTCCAGGGCATACTTTGCATTCGCTGCTCCAAAAGCGAAGCTAAAGAGCTAGACTTCCCGCCGTGTCATCAAGATTGCCAGGATCAGCATCACCAGAGTAAAAGCTAACAGGACTGCGAGATTAAACGGCACATCGGTGGCCTGATATCCCAGCAGCACGCCACGAATGGCATTAACGCCATAGGAGAGGGGATTGAGCAAAAGGACCGTGTGCAGCCAGGGGGGAACCTGACGCGTGGGGAAGATGGCCCCGGAGAACATGTAAAGCGGCAGGGTAATAAAATTCTGGAAGGTGCCGAAGTTCTCAAAATCGGTGATCCACATGGCGATGACCACCCCCATACTAGAGATTGCCAGCGCGGTAACAAAGGTTGCCAGGATCGTCGCCAGCACATTCACAGGATTGAGGGAGACGGCAGCAAAAGGAGCAAAGAGGAGAATAATCAACGCCTGAAGAGTTGAACTGGACGCCCCGCCCAGACATTTGCCAATCACCATCGTTGAACGCGGCGTTGGCGCAACCTGAACCTCTTTCAGAAAGCCAAACTCACGGTCGTAGACGATGGAGATGGCCGATTGCAGGCCGCTAAATATCACTGTCATGGCGATCACGCCCGGAAAAACAAACTGCTCATAGCTAAAGCCTGCGATAGAACCGAGCGAGCCGCGCAGGCCAAATCCCAGCGCGAACAGCCAGACGAGCGCGCGTGCCACCGCCCCAAACAAACGCGAGCGTTGCCGCCATAAACGGACCATATCGCGCTGCCAGATCATGGCAATACCCTCTGGATCGATAAAAAGAGGGCGCATCGCTCTGGGTTCGAGTTCGGGTTGAGATAGAGTAGCTGGCTGTGTCGTTTTCAGCATAATGGACTCCTTTATTAGCGGCGCAAACGGCCCCGACTACGCAGGCGAGACCCCAGACGATCTTTGGCGCTGGCAAGCTCTTCGCGAATGGCCCGCCCGGTCAGATGGACAAAAACATCCTCCAATGTGGGAACAGTCACATTGACGCCCTGCACCTCGATATCTGCTAACGTCAGTTGGCGCACGACCTCGGCAGCTAAAGCTTGCCCATCCTCTCCCTCTACCTCAACGGCATCATCCTGACAATGGACGGTATGCCCAAAAGATTCAAGAATGGTCGCGGCTCGTGCGGGAACGGGTGTCGTGAGGCTGACTTTGTCCCGACCAACCACGCGTTTGAGCGCCGCCGGAGTGTCAATGGCTACGATGCTGCCATGATC
>DASTZT010000741.1:0-11185 GCA_035764225.1 Ktedonobacteraceae bacterium | reverse complement strand
GCGGCTAAGTAAACGGGGACGCCTTCTGGGCAATGAGGTTTTTCTACGATTGCTGCCAGATTAGCACTAGTAAGGAAATATCCGTGGAATCTGCTCCAACACTGCGACAATGGAATGTACACCCCCTGCTCTCAAAAGAGCAGCTTCAAGCGGCTGAACTGGTTGGCATTGATCGTCTCCATGCTCAACTGCTGACAAACCGGGGCATTACGTCTTTTGAGGAGATGAAAAGCTTTATTCAAGCAGATTATGACGCAACTCCAGATCCGCTCACCTTGATCGATATGCCCCGCGCCGTTGAGCGCATTCGACAGGCTCTGGAGAAGCGTGAACATATCACCGTCTACGGCGACTACGATGCCGATGGCGTTACCTCGTCCGCGCTGCTCTTTCGCGCCTTGCGCACCTTGAAACATCCCCAGGCTCCCTTTGACTTCCACATTCCTCATAGATTACGCGATGGGTGTGGTCTCAATCTACCAGCCATCGATCAACTGAAAGCGCGTGGCACACAGCTCATCATCACTACAGATTGCGCCAGTTCCGATGTTGAACAGGTGGAATACGCTAGAGCGCAGGGCATTGATGTGATTATCACCGACCATCACCATCCACCTGCTCAACGCCCTGATGCTTACGCGATGGTCAATCCCTGGCGTCCAGACTGCACCTACGGCGAGCGTTACCTTTGCGGGGTTGGTATAGCTTTCAAGCTGACACAGGCCCTCTATCGAGCCTACAAACGCTCCAGAGAGGAAGAGAAAGCGTTACTCGATCTGGTTGCGGTTGGTACCATTGCTGATATCGCTCCCCTCCTGGGAGAGAATCATACGCTTGTACGCCTGGGTATGCAACGCCTGAATGCCACCGCTAACCCTGGCCTGCGCTCCCTGATCCGTATCGCCAATTTACAAGCAGGCAAGTTGCGGGAACGCGATATCGCCTATGGTCTGGCTCCACGCATCAATGCCGCCGGGCGCATGAAGGAAGCAAGCATCGCTTTCGAGCTGCTCACTACCGATAGCCAGGAAGAAGCTGATGCCAGGGCAACGGAATTAGAGCAGCTCAACCTGTTGCGCCAGCAGGAAACGGAAGAGTTGATGAAGCATGTGCGTACACAGGCTCAACGCTATCCCACCAGATCGGTCATTCTGGTAAGCGGCGATGACTGGCACGAGGGCATCATTGGTCTGGTGGCAGGCAAGCTGGCGGAAGAGATTAATAAACCTGTGCTGGTGCTTAGCAATGATCGGCAAACGATGCTTAGTCGTGGCTCCGCTCGCAGTCAAAAAGGTTTTAATATAATTGAGGCGCTACGCAGTTTCTCGCCCTCATTTGAGCGTTATGGCGGTCATGCTCAGGCGGCAGGTTTCACCATCCGCAGCGAGCTAATAGAAGATCTTTACCAGCACCTGCTGCAATGGAACGATGGGCCTCCGGCCCTCATCGAAGGAACCGAGCAGCCGGACCAGACCGGACTTGTGACCGACCAGGAAAGTAGCGAGCAGGAGAGCGTTCCCTCGCTCGCTGCCCCAATGGTCGATATCGTCCTCACAAAAATGGAGCGCCTCAACTACCAGTTCTACAAGACATTACGCCAGCTGAGTCCTTTTGGAGCTGGAAACCCTGAGCCAATTTTCAAAATGGAGGGGCTACGGCTGCTCGACAAGTGGTCCAGTGGCATTAAAAAGCAAAACTTGCGTCTGCGCCTGGGTGCCGCCAGGGGAAACACCCAGCAAATGGGCACATTTACGCGCCAGGCCGCTCTGCAACAAACGCTCGCAGGCATTACCCATGTCCACATCATCTTTCGCGTTGAGTCATCAGAAAACGATGACAAACAAGAAATATGGCTAAAAATACTGGATATGGAGCCAGTAATAACTCTTGACGCTAACGCAGCGCAAGCAACATAGGTTGAAAAGGCAGGCAGCTTTGCAGCTACCTGCCTTTTCTCTTCTTGATAGATCCCTTTTACGGATAGACCCCGCGAATTTCCGTCGCTTCAGCGACACGAGCAACCGCGAGCAGGTAAGCGGCCATACGCAAATGCGTGCGCTGCTCATGCGCTTTCTGGCGTACCGCATCGTACGAGCGGGTCATAATCTCCTCAAGGCGCTTGTTAATCTCCTGCTCCGCCCAGAAGAAACGTTGCAGATCCTGTACCCACTCAAAGTAGCTTACCGTCACGCCCCCAGCATTCGCCAGGATGTCAGGCACGACGGTCGTTCCCTGATCGCGCAGAATCTGCTCAGCTTCGGGCGTCGTCGGCCCATTTGCAGCTTCAACGATCAAATGAGCTTTGACACGCGAGGCATTTCTGAGCGTCAGTTGATTCTCCAGCGCCGCCGGGATCAGTACGTCGCAGGGAAGTTCCAGCAACTCAGCGTTTGTCACCAGTTCTGTGCCCGGCAGCCCTTGCAGCTTCCCATGCTCTTTTGAAAAACGCAAAGCTTTATAGACATCAATGCCATCAGGGTTATAGACACCGCCAGTAATATCGCTAAGCCCCACAACTTTGCAACCCATTTCATATAACAGGCGAGCGGAAACACTCCCCACATTGCCAAAACCCTGCACCACTACTGAGCAGCGATCCGGGCGCATGTCGAGATCCTTCATCGCCTCTCGCGTCACCACCTGCACCCCTCTGGCCGTCGCTTCAAGCCGCCCTTCGCTCCCGCCAATGGCTAACGGCTTGCCCGTGATGACAGCAGGCACCGAATAGCCTTTGTGCATAGAGTAGGTATCCATAATCCAGCCCATCACTTGCGGATTGGTATTCATATCGGGAGCTGGAATATCGCTATCGGGTCCGATCAGCATAGATATTTCGGTCGCGTAACGACGAGTCATACGCTCAAGTTCAGCGCGAGACATGTTATGAGGATCGCAGACAACCCCGCCCTTCGCACCTCCAAAGGGGATACCCACCACCGCACATTTCCAGGTCATCCACATTGCCAGGGCACGCACTTCGTCTAATGAGACATGAGGGCTAAAACGAATCCCACCTTTGGCGGGGCCGCGATTGATATTATGCTGCACCCTGTACCCTGAGAACATCTCCACATCCCCATTATCCATGCGCACAGGGAAATTGACGATCAGTTCACGTTTGGGCTTGCGCAAAATCGCACGCATTGCTCTGGAAAGACCGAGATATTCAGCCGCTTCATCGAACTGCGCAACAGCTACATCGTAGGGATTTACAACATCGATAACCATAAAAACTAAACCTCCTTGACACTGGCCAATCACAGGCCATAATGCGACATTGCATCGAAGCACCGTTGCTTCGTATTAAAATGCCCAGTCTGCCCTCTTACCTCTATATGCACTAAAAACATATGACGCATGATGAAGAAAACCCGCCCGGAGTGGGGCGGGCTTTACCTGAGCATCTATTGACAGTATAACACCCTTCCTGGGCAAGCTCCAAGAAACATTGGCAATCGTAACCTCTAAGATTAACACGGTCTAATGTTGTAAAACGTACACATCCGACCAATCTCCAAAGTACAGACCATTGCCATTCAGCGTCACCGCATGCAGCCACGAAGGGATCACAGCGGACAACGCCTCATGGTCCAGCGGCAGCCAACCAACATCTGAGATAGCAATTTGCTCTGCCTGATTATAGGCCGTGATACGAGCATCACCTGAAAGTGTATCAGCCTGCTTAACGAGTTGGTCAAAGTTGGGATTATTCCAGCGACCATTGTTATTGTCAGCCGTCGAGGTCAGATTCAGCGTTAACCAATCATACGGGTCCGGGAAATCCGCAGACCATTGCGTGAAGCCGAACTGAATCAAGTGCCGCGCCGTCTCATCGTTATACGCCGTTAATTCTACCGGACGCAAATGGACCTGGATGCCTAGAGCCGTCTGCCACATCTGTTGCAAGGCCGCTGCCTCGCCACTGGTGACCTGTGAGTTTGGATAAGAAAACGTGATCGGCGGGATCTTGGTGACATCTGGATAGACCGATTCCAGCAGCGTCCTGGCCTTCGTATTACTGAATTGTAACCCCGCATAGTTTGGTTGATACCCCGGCATACCCGGAGGAATAATGGTGAAAGCAGGCGTGACCGAGTCTTTGAAGATGGCATGGACTAGGGTCGGCTTATCGATAGCGTAGGCAAACGCCTGACGGACAGCCGCATTATTAAATGGCGGCTGCGTATTATCAAAGAACAAGAGATCCGTCTGCAAGAGAGAAGTGCGGATAAACCCTGGCATCGCCTTTGCGGTTTGTTGATCCGTCGGTAGAATATTCCAGATGAAATCATACTGTCCCGCGCGATACGTTTTAAACGCCGTCGAAGCGTCGTTAACGAACAACATATTCACTTCTGTCAATCTTGTCTTGTTACCATAGTAGTGAGGATTAGGAACAAAAACCATTTTGACATTGTGATCCCACTCCTTGACCATAAACGGACCCGTTCCAACGCCGCTATCTGTAATATGTTGCGTCCAATTTTTTTGCCCATACCGCTCGACAATTTTCTGATTGAGAGGAAAGAAGAGCGAGTTGGCAAGCTCCTCCAGAAAGTACGGTGTGGGCTGGGTGAGAGTCACTTGCAGAGTATGAGCATCAACGGCTTTTACCCCTGCCAGCGTTTTCGTTTTGCCACCGGCCACATCGTTTGCCCCCACGATAGCCTGCTCGAAGAATGAGGCAATGGGGGAGCCAACGGAGGGAAGCAGCGCGCGCGTCCAGGTATAGACGTAGTCTTGCGCAGTCACAGGAGTACCATCGGAGAACGCAACATTTTGATTAATAGTAAAGGTGTACACCTTATTATCGCCGGATATCTGCCATGTTGCCTGGTCAGGCAAGACATTTAAATTCTTGTCATTTTTCACCAGGCCACTATAGATCATATTGACCGCCAGCCCCGAATTTGCATCCGGCCCTAACGCAGGGTCAAGCACCGTTGCATCTGTTATCCCAACATTGGGAAAGTTCAACACCTGTTTTGTCGCTATCGTTGAAGAAGTGGAAGAGGATGAAACATTGGCCCCTCCACATGCTACAAGGATGACTGATAGCCAGCTTAAAAATAGTGCCACAACGACAGAAATACGCCGTGGGCGATAAAACATAGAACCCCTCGCTTTCTAAACGATCCAGAAATTCTCTCTACGCTGCTGGTTATGTATCTCCCATTGTACTACTTTTGGGGCGCTAAGCATACAGGATCAGCTTCGCTCTTTGATATATCCATAGACAATTAGACACCATAAAGATTATAATGAGTATAATTATCATACTGTTCAACGGCGAACAAGAGGTCATGTATGCATATTCGTATAATAGGTGCGCCTATGGATCTGGGCGCGGATCGACGCGGAGTTGATATCGGTGCCAGCGCGATTCGCTATGCGGGTCTCAATAACCATTTGCAGCGTTTGGGACATACCGTTCATGATATAGGTAATATTGTTATCCCCCAACCGGAGAGCCAACCCATTGGCAATCCTCGTTTGAAATACCTTGAACCTATCGTCCATGTGTCAGAAGAACTGGCACGCCTGGTCAGTGGTGCGCTGCAAGATGGTGAGTTCCCGCTCATCTTGGGAGGCGATCATAGCATCGCGCTCGGCTCTATCAGTGGCGTTGCCCGCGTACATAGACAGTTGGGAGTGCTCTGGGTCGATGCCCACCCTGATTTCAATACTGAAGAAACGACCCCTTCCGGCAACATACACGGGATGATCCTTGCTGCTCTGGCTGGTCTGGGCGATAGTAATCTCGTTAATATCGGGGGGTGGGCTCCAAAAATCGATCCGGCGCGCATTGCTATTGTTGGCGCACGCGATATCGATCCAGGCGAGAAAGTACTCCTTCGCACCCACCAGGTTCACGTTTTCACTACTTCTGATATCGATCAGTGTGGTATCTCAAATGTAATGCAGCAAGCCATTACTGCTATCGGACAAAACGATGTCCCCATCCATCTCAGCCTGGATATGGATGCTCTGGACCCCAAAGAGGCTCCTGGCGTTGGTACTCCTATACGTGGTGGGCTAAATTACCGGGAAGCTCATCTCGCAATGGAAATGGTCGCGAAAACTCGGCGATTAGTCTCAATGGACACCGTCGAAGTTAATCCTATTCTCGACCGCGAAAACGCTACAGCTCGGTTGGCTGTCGAGCTGGTCCTTTCGGCTCTAGGCAAAACTATTTTGTGACCTTGTTGACAACGTTGTCACAAGCTTGTTTCCGGTAACGTTTGTACATTTTACAGAGTGTAACCCTGGGAATCAAGAAAAGGAGGAAAAGATAAGCAGCAAAGATGCTACTTATCATCACAAAAGATGGATGCAAAAGTACTTTTTATGAACGGCAAGTTCATCCCTGCTGAGCAAGGCGTCATTTCTGTCCGTACACATGGCTTCGCCTATGGGACCGGGTGTTTTGAAGGCATTCGCGGCTACTGGAATGAGGAGGATCAACAGGTTTACCTGTTCCGCCTGCGTGAACATTATGAACGGCTTCTGCGCTCGTGTAAGGTGCTACAGATCTCCCTCCCTTACACAGTCGAGCAACTCATCGAGATTAGCGTCGAGCTAGTCAAGCGCAACGAACAACGACAGGATGTCTACCTGCGTCCGGTAGCCTACAAAAGCGACGAGACGCTAGGCGTACGTTTGCACAATCTCACCGATGCTTTTATTCTGACTTCAGAGCCGGTCGGCAGCTATATTGATATAAACGGGCTGCACTGTGGCGTTTCCTCGTGGCGACGCATCGATGATAATGCTATTCCCGCACGCGCAAAAATCTGTGGCGGTTATGTGAATGCGGCTTTCGCCAAAACTGAAGCAATGCAAAATGGCTTTGATGAGGCTATTATGCTTACGTACGAAGGTAATGTCTCTGAGGGCAGCGCGGAAAATCTCTTTCTGGTCATCAATGACGAATTCGTTACTCCCGCCGCCACAGAGAATATCCTACTCGGAATAACCCGCGATACCGTGATTAAGCTTGGACGGCGCGAACTGGGCTACACAACGCAAGAACGCGTTGTTGATCGCACCGAGCTTTATATCGCAAACGAAATGTTCCTCTGTGGAACCGGAGCCCAGATTGCCCCCGTTATCAGCGTCGATCATCGTCCTGTGGGAGATGGGAAGGTCGGCCCAATTGGGCGCACACTCCAGGACCTGTACTTCGACGTTGTGCGAGGCCGCCATCCTGAATATCGCAAGCAATGGTGTACGCCTGTATACGTCGCCGTGCCAGCCCCTTCAGAAGTTATGGATTAGCCAGATTCCAGCATGAATAAAAGGATGATATTGCCAGGTACCTTGCAATATCATCCTTTTATGCTAAACCGCCGAGGCGGGCCAACTCCCCAGGAGAGAGCTGGAGAATTAACGCTTCGTATACTGTGGAGCCTTGCGAGCGCGTTTCAAACCTGGCTTTTTGCGTTCTTTCATACGCGGATCACGCGTTAGATAGCCCGCTTTGCGCAGGCCCGCTTTGAAATCCGGGTTCATGCGCACCAGCGCCCGTGCCAGGGCGTGGCGAATCGCACCGGCCTGGCCACTCGTACCACCGCCCACCACACGAACGGTCAAGGTATAATTATCGCCCAGATCAAGCACGCGCAACGGAGCAGCAATCGTTGCCAGATGCGCGTCTCGCTGCCCAAAATAAGTCCGGGCAGTTTTGCCATTGACGGTGATGCTGCCATCGCCATTCGGGAATACGCGCACACGAGCCACTGCCGTCTTGCGCCGTCCCATCCCATAGTAATACTCACTTTTGCTGGTTTCAGCCACTGTCGGTTCTCCTCCTCTTTTCTCTGCCTTTAGCGCGCTTCCGCAGACTGTTTCAACAACGCCTCTGGACCTGTCCAGGGCACCGGCTTCTGGGCCTGATGTGGATGCGTGGGACCGGTATACACCTTCAAATGGCCCATTAGATCTGCGCCCAGGCGATTATGCATTACCATACCACGCACCGCATGCACAAGAGCGCGTTCGGGAAACCTGCCCTCCAGGGTCTGACGCAGCGTGGTCTTCTTTAAACCACCCGGATACTGGCTATGGCGATAGTATACTTTCTGGTCCATGCGTTTACCCGTTACCGCGATTTTTTCAGCATTAATGACCACGACAAAATCGCCGCATGGCTGATTGGGAGTAAATGTCGGTTTGTGTTTGCCGCGCAGAATCTGGGCGATCTGCGAGGCCAGACGACCCAGAACCTGTCCCTCGGCATCAATGACATACCAACAGGGTTGCAGTTCTGCGGCCTTGGCACTATATGTCTTCATCATTATCGTTCACTCCAAAATTCTCAGGATATGTAACCCGTACCAGACACAGCCCATGTGGTGGGGCCGCCGAACCAGGATGCGTCTTTTCCGCACGCTGCACGATGGTCGCAAATTCATCGAGACAGAGACGCTTCTGTCCCACTAACAAGAGTGTGCCAACCATCCTACGCACCATTCCCGTAAGAAAGGCATCGGCAGTAAAATCACAATAGATTAGTTCATGTGCATCTGGCCGTATACAACGTGCTTCTAATATCGTACGAATACAGTGGTGTGGCCCCGGCCTGGTCGGATTTGAGTCGTCCGGGCTGCGCCCAAAAGCCCCAAAATCCTTGCGCCCCAACAATAACTGAGACGCTTCTTGCATCAGTTCAACATCCAGGGCTCGCGCACAATGATAACTATAACGAGCACGTAACGCTGTTGGTGTACTATCATTCCAGATCGTGTAACGGTAGGAGCGACTTATCGCACGATAACGAGCGTGAAAGCCTTCTAAAGCTTCTTTCGCCCACCGTACTACCACCGTATCGGGTAAAACAGCATTAAGCGCCCGCTGCCACACCTGGGGAGCCAGATGGGAATGCGTGAGAAAATGGATCACCTGTCCACTCGCATGCACTCCAGCATCAGTACGCCCCGCGCCATGTACGACGGACGGCTCACCAGAGATACGAGCTATTGCCGCTTCGATTGCTCCCTGGATCGTCGGTCCATGTTCCGCCCGTTGGCGCTGAAAGCCATGATAGTCAGTGCCGTCGTACTCAATACCACACACAATCTTCATAGAAGCATTTCCGTGTCAGGATACCCGCTACGCGTACCTACCCCGGCGCTTATACGAGGGCAATCTGCGCTACCTCTGCGGCATCCCCTCTGCGGCGGCCCAGCTTCGTAATCCGCGTATACCCGCCAGGACGACTGGCATAGCGGGGAGCCAGTTCCTCAAACATCTTCTTCACCACCAGTTCATCTGGTAGCGCGCTTAGAATGGTACGCCGCGCATGCAATTCGATGACCATCGACTCATAGGCAGCCTGGAGAGCTTTCTCAGCTTCATTTTCATTCGAGATAATGCGTAAAAGCTCTTCGCGACGGGCTTTGAGTTTATCTTCCAGGAACTTGCGGCCCCGCTCGGTCAATGGCGCTTTCTGCTGGGCAGCACGCTCATCATTCGAAGTCACCTTCGCTTTAAGAGAGAAGCGACCACGACGGGCAAACGCCAATACCTGGGCAGCCTTCTCTTCATCGGTGATGACTGAAAGCAGGTGTTTCTGAGCAGCCTGGTGGCCCTTTACTGCGATATCTATCAGCTTTTCAGCTTCGCTACGGATGGCACGCGCGCGCGCCTCCGTTGTATTGATGCGATCATACCGAATAAGACCCGCCATCAGATTACGTCGCGCCGAACGGCGTCGCGGCTCTGGCATGCTCATCCGGTTACCGGCAACTCGGTGCCTCAACTCATTCCTCCATTTCGTGATCGCCGTCCATATCGGCTCCGACGGTACTGGTGCGTGGATTCGGCAGGAAGTTCCTGATGAGCAGACGATCACGCAGCTCCTGCAAGCTCTTCTCACCAAAGTTACGTACGCCAAGCAAGTCTTCTTCATTCATCGAAAGCACCTGGCCCACCTTCGTGATATTGCTGCGCTTGAGGCAGTTATAAGCACGTACCGAGAGATCCAGCTCTTCGATGGGTGTATCGTAAATTTTCTGCGGGATGGGCAAACTGCTCAATGGGGCCTTTTCAGGCTCAGGCAAGGAAGCGCGGTAGTTGGCCAGCAAGGTAAAATGCCGTACCAGGATATCTGCGCTCTGACGCAGCGCCTCATCTGGCGTTATTGTGCCATCCGTCGTAATTTCAAGAACGATTTTATCAAAGTTGGTCATCTGCCCCACACGCGTATGCTCAACGGTGTAGTTCACCTTCTGCACAGGCGTATAAATGGCATCGACCGGAATGACCCCTATAGGCTGATCTTCTTTAGAGTCGGCAGGAACGTAGCCTCTGCCCGTCTCCACAACCAGCTCCATATCAAGAAGCGCGTTCGCGTCATCAAGGGTGGCTATATGGAGTTCAGGATTGACGATCTCCACAGTGCTGGGGGCAATGATATCTGCTGCCGTGACTTCGCGCTCGCCCGACACTTCCAGGCGCATCGACACCGGATGGTCTGAAAAGCTACGGAGGCGCAATTTCTTCACGTTCAGTACGATATCGGTGACATCCTCCATCACCCCTGCGATATCCTGAAACTCGTGTTGCACACCCTCTATGCGAATAGAGGTCACAGCCGCGCCAGGCAACGACGATAACAAAACACGTCGCAGCGCATTGCCCAGGGTCATTCCATATCCCGCCTCTAACGGCTCGATATCATAGCTCGCATAATTCCCCTGCGTTTTTGTATTTTTAATGCGAGGCAGAGCAATATCTAGCAAGGTTCTAACCTGCCTTTCTTTTTCTACCAGGTCCGGTCGTGCTCACTTGACACAGAGCCAGGGAGACAGAGGCCAGAAACGCTGGTAGTCCAAGAGTTCTTGGCCCCGGAATAATCCACTTGGGATATACCCAGGTACAGACCTAACCCTTCTAACACACAGGTCAGCGACACCTGGCAGAATGCCCACAGACACACAAGGAAGAAGCGCGGGCATATGCCACATAGTCTCAGCCGACTCAACCCATTAACGTTGATAATACTCAACCACCATCTGCTCATCGAAGGGCAGTTCGAGATCCGTGCGTGCAGGGATGCTTACCACACGGCCAGACAATTCATTCACGTTCAAGCTCAACCACGCCGGAACACCCTTCTGTGCAAGCATCAGAACACGAGTCTTAAAGTACTCCGTGCCTTTGCTGCTCTCACGCACTGCGATAA
>DASTZT010000740.1:0-14309 GCA_035764225.1 Ktedonobacteraceae bacterium | reverse complement strand
CCGTTTCTGGTAAATTATTACCGTATCCCATGATTCCAGCAGCAGTGGTTAGCACAGTCTTCGTTATTGCGTTTACCAGTCTCATTTTCTTTGTTCCGCTTTTGTTACTCATCTCATCTTTTATGAAGCCATTCTTAGCACGCGCAAAGAAATATGGTTTTCTCAAACCAAGATATGAAAATATGTAGCGATGTTTTTACCTGCCTAAGCCAGCTCACGATTTTAGTCCAAAAGGTATGAATCACATATGTCAACAAGGTTGGATCTTCCGCAAAGTTGATGAGGAACATATGTTCCTCATTTCAATGAGCCATTTGGTGACAGTTCTTGCCATTGCATTCAGACGTTGGTATTCTCCTCTCATACTGGAAGAAGATGGAAGGACACCAATGCACGATGGCGACACCGACACTCCTAGCTGACCCAACCTGTCTCCACTTGAGACTCCTTGATGCCTCCGAAACAGCCATTAAGGCCATAGTAGTAACGACTTCAGAAGACTCAGAGTGTCCTCTTTGCCATCGGCGCTCAACGCGGATTCATTCGCGGTACGTGAGAGCAATCGCCGACCTGCCGTGGATGGGCTGTGCGGTTCACCTGGAATTGCATGTGCGCCGCTTCTTCTGCCCAAACGAAAAATGCGAGCGGCAAATCTTTACCGAGCGCCTTCCCACAGTCGTTGCCCCCTACGCTCGTCGCACCATCCGACTCGCGGATGTCTTCACCCTCATCGGATTTGCACTTGGTGGGGAGGCTGGGAGGCGACTCGTCGAGGGGATGGGTCTCTCGACCAGCCCGGATACCTTGCTGCGGCTCATCCGCAAGTATCCTGAAAATCAGGTTCCCACGCCACGCGTGCTTGGTGTCGATGATTTCTCATTTTGTAAGCGAAAAAGCTATGGAACGATCTTACTAGATTTAGAGAAACGTGTCCCGATTGACCTGTTGCCTGATCGGGAGGCTACAACCCTGGAAAAATGGTTGAAGACGCACACAGGGGTAGAGATCATCAGTCGCGATCGCGGTGGTCCGTATGCGGAAGGAGCACGCAAGGGTGCCCCTGACGCACAACAAGTCGCAGATCGCTGGCATCTGCTGGCAAATCTTTCCGATAATATGAAGGGCTTCTTCTCCAACCGCCAAGCACAACTCAAGGCCCTCATTGAGAATCCATCCGAAGAGGTGTATGAGGAAGAGGCAAAACCCGCCGCTCCCTGGATAAGAGGAAGGACACCCCAGGAGGAAGAGGTCAGTCGGAAGTTTCACCAGGAGCGGCTCGAACGCTACCAGCAGATCCATGATCTTCATGCCAAGAAGCTAGATGTCGCCACCATTGCTCACCAACTTCGGCTGAGTCGTCAAACAGTGTACAACTACCTGCACATGACAGAGCCACCAGAGCGCATCCATTTTCACCGCACGCATGATACCGTTCTGGCTCCTTACAAAGGGTATGTCATCCAACGGTGGAACGAGGGCTGTCGCAATGCCCAACAGGTTGCACGTGAACTCAAAGAGCAAGGCTACACCGGCTCTGCTCAGCCTATCGTGCGCTTCTTTGCCCATTTCCGCAAGCAGAAAGATGCCAGAAAATTCAAATCAGTTGATCCCACCACTGTTACTCCGGTCAAAGCGCTTCCAAAGCGTCCACCTACCGCCTCCCAGGTTGCTCATTGGATCACCTTTAAAGAAGAACAGCGTCTGGACTGGCAGCAGAAGTACCTCACGCAGTTATGTGAAGCCGATCCAGAGATTCAAGAGGCGTATGAACTGATTGAGGACTTTACCTCCATGCTACGAGAACGGCAGGGGGAACGTCTGGACGTATGGCTCCAGAAAGTCGAAGAACGAGGTATTGCCGAACTTAAAAGTTTTGCACAGGGACTCAAGAAAGACTACGATGCCGTCAAAGCGGGACTTACGCTGGTTTGGAGTCAAGGGGCCGTCGAGGGTCACGTTCATCGCTTGAAGCTGCTCAAGCGCCAATCTTATGGTCGAGCAGGCTTTCAGATGTTACGCAAACGGGTACTGCGATGCGGCTAAAAAAGCCGTTCAAGGCAGACACAACCTCGAATCATCAACTTGGCGGAAGAGCCACAAGGGCTCTCCCGCCAAGTTGATGAAGGACATATGTTCTATGACCGAAAATGAGCGATTGGACGATAGTTCTTGCTATCTCGACGAGATGTTGGTATGCTTGCCTCGTACCCGAAGAAGAGATGGAAGGATACCACGATGCAATGGCACAGCCAACGCTGCTTCCCGACCCCGCCTGCTTACATTTGAGGCTCCTCGACGCCTCCGAAACAGCTATTAAAGCCGTGGTAGCAACGACCTCCGAAGAGGCGGCGTGTCCTGGCTGCCACCTCCGTTCGGCACGGATTCACTCGCGCTATGGACGTACTGGTAAATGGCGTCCGCGCGTGAGCAGGTTTGGCCCTTCGACCTCGCGCACTTGCCCTCCCATATGGCACAAAAGCGTTGAGGTCATAGCCTCATCAAGCCGAAGCTCAGACATGGCGAAGGATTTCGTCCACGACGCTGACAAGCGGCGGTGTGGCATCGAGGACGATGCCACTGCTGGGTATGTCTTCTTTCGTTTGATGCAAGCGCGCAATGATTTCCCGTTCCTCTGGTTTTCCGCCCCAGTCAGTTGGGTCCAGTGCCACTCGCTCATCAATCCGCCGGAGACAGGTGTCAAGATCGACCTCAAGAATAAACACGCCATCTAATAACTCGATGAATTTGGAAAAATTCCTCGACCCACCGCAGAAAAAGGTGACCGCCTCATCCTTGTTAGCGATGAAGGCTTGTACTTTCTCTACATCCCAAATATGGTGCTCGTGGCCGAAGCCTTCCGTTTTCTCACCAGTCGTTGGGTCTCCTTGGTAGGCCAGTTCTCTATCACCATGAATGGCCTGGTAGCCACGACGCTGTAATTCTGTGCAGACCGAGGTTTTGCCCGTGCCGGAGACTCCCTCGATAAGATAATTTCTCTTCCCCATTCATTGTCCTTTTCTTGATACGGAGAAAGTCATCTATTCGCATCCAAACGCCCACGCCACCATCAGCGGGAACTCTTTTCGCCAGAACGCGCCGCCGTGCGATCCTGTCCGCTCTTTCATGACAACGTCCGCACCTGCATTGCGCAGCGCGTCCGCCCACCTCGTCGCGTTCTCAAGGAAGAACGGCTCTTGTGTGCCGGCAACAAGGTACGTGCGCGGAATCTGACTCGGCATCACCTCAGTCGGTTGGTAGCCAGCACCCGGCGAGGCGCAGAAGATCGCACCGTAGACGTCGGGATGCCGGAACCCAAGAGCAAGCGCGAGTTCTCCACCCGCCGAGGCACCGAACACGGCGGTACGTTCTGTGGGTAGCACTCCTCCAAACCGCGACTCTGTCCATTGGCGCACATCTTCGACGAAGAACTTTTCATGTGCCGCGAACCGTTGGGCGTCAAAGACTGGTGAGTACTCCTGGAGTCGCAGCTTCTCGTCCGTCAGCCCGTGTACCCCAACGATCATTGTGGGCGGTATGTCAGTTGCCTCCAGGAACTGGCCCCACTGCGAGATAATCTTCCCGTCACCGGCGAAGACAACTGCCTCGGGCGGATCTGGCGGGACGTACACTGTCACAGGCCTCCCACCGTCGTAGTCGAACGTCTCGGTCACAAACGCTCCCGCGATTGCTCGGTCATTCATTTTCACACCTCTGCTCTGGAAGCTTTGGGCATCCCTGCCGATCTCTCGATGAGATACGCAATTTACACGTGTGAGGAACAGTATACCTGATGGGGAGCGGTTTTGGAAGGCAAACGCGTGTGAAAAAGGATGCTCTTGGAATGCTTCACCTGAGCAGGTACGAAGAAACATGCTCCAAAATCCTTTCAAAGAATAGCGGTCGCTTATTGCGTTTTTTGTCTTTCTTAGATATACTTGTGATAAGGCCCAATAATGTGTTGTCGTTTGACACTCTTCCTCGTAAAGTGTTCTCTCAAGGAGGGCATCTTTGTAGGTTTCTTGCTACTGAGACCACGCGTTCACCCTTACAAAGTTAGACAGCACGCAATAGCCCAGGTCGTTACCAACAACAGTATTTGAACCCACATCAATTCAATGAGCACTACCCATACACATCATACTGTGGCTCCGGGATCCAACTTTCAGGTATTTGTTGCTGGAGGCGTGGGTAGTGTCAGTACCAGGGCCGAGGTCTTTGCCCCAGGCCGTTACGCTTCGGCCTCCTGAATGCTGCCGATGCTGGTCACATGGTCATGCTACTACCTATCTTCTCAGTTCCTCTACAACCGATGAGAAGACTTCATTGCACAGGGTCAGCTTATGATAGAGAAGACTATTTCGACTTGCTATCTCAATAGTTTTATAGGAAGGGAACAGGAAATAGTTCGGATCATACGACAGCTAGCTCATACCCGCCTGCTCACCATTACCGGACCGGGCGGCTCTGGCAAAACCCGACTGGCACTTCAAGTGGCCACTGAGATGACGAAGCATTTGATGCTTGATGTCAAGTGGTTAGATCTGGTGACGCTGACCGATCCTGCTCTGCTTCCACACGCTCTTGCAACGCTGCTAGGCATTAACGAGCAACCAGAGTGTTCTGTGATACATCGGGTTCTGGACCATTTGCGTTTCAGAAAGGTATTGCTCGTGCTAGATAATTGCGAGCATCTAGTCGAAGCGTGCGCCAACATCACGAGCGATCTCCTCCACGCTTGCCAGGATGTTTCTATTCTAGCAACGAGTCGAGAGGTGCTCCATACCCTCGGTGAAACGCAGTGGCTACTTCCCCCTCTGCACCTTCCTGACCTGCAGCAGCTCCCACCTCTAGAAGATTTGATGCAGTATGAAGCACTGCAGCTTTTTGTTGAGCGGGCTATGGCGACACGGTCATCCTTCGAGATTACCCAGGAAAATGCCACTATCATCGCGTCTATCTGCTGCCGTCTCGAAGGTATCCCACTGGCCATTGAGTTGGCAGCAGCAAGGGTCAACGTCTTATCAATCAGACAGATTATGGCACGTCTGGATGACATTTGTCAGTTATTAAGCGGTGGAGGCAGACGTATGTTACCCAGACATCAGACCATCCGCATAACTATAGGTCGGAGCTATAACTTACTGACAGAGAAGGAGAAGCTGCTTTTTTGTCGCCTTTCAGTTTTTCCAGGCTATTTCTCTCTAGAAGCAGCGGAGAGCATCTGTACAGGCGGCGAGATCGTGCAAGGCGAAGTGCTCGATCTCCTGGCACGTCTGGTTGACAAATCACTCCTGGTCGCAGAAGAGATCGATGGCGAGATGCACTATCGCTTTCTGAAAATGATATATCACTATAGTCAGGAGATGTTGCAAAAAATGGGCGAGGAAGCCTTACTGCGTGAACGCTATCAAAACTGGTGTCTGGAGAAGCCATCTGGGCACAGCGTTAAAAACCAGAAAGCCTTGCTGCGACAGGCCAGCTTCTCGCCATTTACCGATATCAAAACCCACCAAAAAAAGAGCGTTCTTGCTCCAGCAAGAGGTGCTCGTAAAGCGCAATCACGCTTGCGCATCCTTGCTTTCGGTCCAACACAAGTCTTTCGAGATAAATATGAGCTGACCTCAAGCAATTGGAAGTACAAAAAGGCCAGAGAACTCTTTTGTTATCTCCTCAGCCACCGGGGAAAATCGAAAGAACATATTGGTCTGGCCCTCTGGCCCGACTCGTCGTCGGATCAACTACGAGACTACTTCCATTCGGCCCTCTACCACCTACGCAACGCATTGGGAAATTTGGAGTGGATACGTTTCGAGAATAACCTCTATTTCTTCAACCGCCAGCTTGACTATTGGTTCGATGTTGAGGTATTCGAGGACGCACTTGCCCAAGCCCAAAAACTCCTACCTCAGGTGCCTACTCAAGCTATCTCGAAGCTAGAGGAAGCCGTTGATCTCTACCGTGGTGACTGTTTCGAGGATCTCTTTGATGGGAACTGGTACCAGCTTCAACGCAAGAATCTGCGCCAGAAGTATCAGGATGCCCTGCTTACGCTGGGGCAGCTTTACAGTGCAGAAAAACAGTATACGCAGGCGGCACAAGCCTACTCCCAGCTCATTACTCACGATAGCTTTCTAGAGATTGCTCATCGCGAACTCATCCGTTGCTACGAGCGCCTGGGGGAACGTGGCCAGGCGCTGCGGCATTATCAAACCTTTGTCCAGATGATGAAGGAGGAGCTAGGTGCATTACCAACCAATGAGACAACACTGTTGATTGAACGCCTCCGCAGAGGGGAAGTTATTTAGAAACTTCCCCAGTTATAAACCGTTTTCGGCTGAACGCTCGGACTGTTATAGGCCAGAGTGATGAGCAGATGCGGTTTGAAGGCAATAGTGCGAAAATCATAGCTGGTAGGCTGCTTCACTCCACTGATATAGGTCGTCCAGCCTTGCTGGCTCAATTCGGCGGGAAAGCCATGACCATCGACATGAGGAAATTTCTCAGACCATAGATCCAGAAAATTTCCCAGCGTGAACCGTTGATTTGCGGGGACCTCGATGTGAATAAGTCCACTGGTATCGTGTGTATGCAGCCAGTAGAAGCAGGATACCTGGGCATTTGGCGTGCTAAGGTTCGTTCCGGCGATGCCAATGTTTGCCGGTATCGCGATATTTTTCCCATTAATATACAACTCTAGATAGGTGTGATAGTGGCTGGCAAGCGCCTCTCCTGCCTGACAGGGAACGCCATCGATTGGAGGAAAATCAGGGTCAACCGGTCCTGACCCGGTGAAGACGCCGCTGATCGTCAGCACCGCAACAAGTGTAGCCAGCAGAGCAGCGGTGAGAATGCCACCGACAATGCCACGCGTTCTTTTTCGTCGGGCAAGCCGTCGCTCCACCTCGCGCCGCTGCTCAAGAACATCGCTTCGCAGATGCAGCAGCGGCGCATCCTCAAGACGAGGGCGTTGGTCTGACGGCTGAGATGATGGTATTTTCATAAAAAACCTTTCTTTCGTTGCGGCAGATTTCTAAGGAAAGGGATGCGGATAGGGATTCATCTCGGCCTCTGTGAGCGGCTGGCTAGCATAGCCTAGCCTAAAGGGTATGTAAGAGAGCCGCGAGAGACCGGTAAGACGACGAGTGTGATGACCAAAGGTCATTGGTATCGTACCCGGAATGATCACCTTCACACATCTAAAGCGGCCTGCACGCTGCTCCGTCGTCGTCTGCTCCACGACAATGACATCGAGTTCGCTCGCCAGGTAGCGTGCAATCAGCTCAGAGAGGTCTTCTCGCAGATCCCAGGTGGGCAAACGAGCATAAAAGCTCGCAAAGGCAGTCGGGAATGTCTGCTGAATGGGTGAACGATAGAGAAAGCTCAGGCGCTCAAAGGCTTCGGGCAGGCCATAGAGTAACGGATGATCCTCCATCTCCACAACGGTAAAGGGATCAGCCAGCATGGGCAGAAGGCGCTGCCGCTGCTCCTGATAGCGTTTTTTCATCCCGGTTAGTATGGCTCCCAACTCGCCGAGCGCGCCAGCCAGGGCTTTTTCTGGATGGAGATGTGCTCCAGCGGTACAGATGGCTCTGGGATGGTCGGGACGGTGCTGTTCATCGACTGCCATGACCCAGAAGGCCGCAATGCCCTGCTCCAATGTAATATTAAAGACGTAAACCATACAGCCCGTCTCTGCCTCGATGCGCTCAATGAGCAGGCGCAGAGCACGATCAGCGACGGTTAGCGGATCGATACGCGGCATGGGCATACGCGCGTACCATGTCATCAAGAAAGCATCGCGCTCCGCGATTTCTTGAATACCGTAGAAAATAGCCTCCGCAAGGCAGCTTCCCAACGCACAGCCATTGGATACTTCGTAGAGGAAAGGACGGTCAGGAGTATCCCTGGAGTCCATACCATAGTAGACGAGCCGTTCTGGTACCAGGATGGGCTGTTGACGTTGAAACGAATAGCTCCAGACCCAGTTACAGACGAGATCGCGATGATAGGGAACATAGGGATAACCAGGCAATGCGTACTGTTCTTGGGAGGGAAGTCCTAACAATGTTGGGTCGAGTGCCTGCTCGCCAAGCTGGCGATAGCTCGCCCGCACACTTGTCCGCTTGCCACCCGGTCGTCTCCCGCTGAGGCGTTCAAGCGCTTCCGCGATGGCCGCGCACTCGCTTGCCTCATAGCTCATGGTATGACCCTGACCAATCTCCGTTTGCAGACCGCGATCAATGCCGATGGTTGCAGTAACATCGGCACCAGGGCCGCTATTATCCTTCATCAAGGAGCGGATCAGACCTGTTTGTTTATCAGCGTAGAGCGCGCGCAAGCGAGCTAACTCAGGCGTGAGTGGACGCACACGATAGCTAGAGGGCGCGAGTTTTCGTTGTGGCTCAAGAGCGATGATAGCCGTCGCGGCGGTATCTGCTGGAAGATGCTGACAATCGGGGCAGCGCGAATCAGCCAGAAAGTGATGCGTGCTCATGTGCAGGGTATCGAGTTGGAGAGCCATCAACGCATTGCGTGTGCGCATATCCTCTTGCCTGTTGAGGAAGGTATGCACTTCCTCAACGAGCAGGGCAGTGAGAATGTCCTGGCTAAAAGCAGTCAGCCAGCAAGATTGGGGCGAACTTTGTATCGTGCCGTCACAGAGGTACTGATACAGGACAGAGAAGGCTGCTGCATCTTCCATCGCTGCCATCTGGCGAGTTTCAAGACAGGTAACACAACCGCTCTCCCAGGGAAAGACACATGGGCCAATGATGCCCTTACCCAGCCCCACATAAGCGCGCAGCCAGGGAATACGCTGCTCAAGGCTGTAGCGATTGAGCGTTGCATGCATGCCAGGCTGCCAGGTCTCATCGATAGAGACGAGAAGTACGCAGCGAGGCCCTCCAGCGGCAAGCTCTTGCGTATTGAGCGCGAGAAGAGATACACCGCCCTGCTCCAGGCACTGGCAAACATGCTGATAAAGCTCTCCGCTACCAAGCAATCCAATGGTTTTTTGCTGCATAGCTTTTCTCATAAGGCGCACTTTCCCTCGCATCCGATCAATTGAGTGTCAAAGCTGCATTTGTGCGTCCTCATAGTTCTCTCCTTGAGGAGAACGCCGTCTAAGCGCGTGCCAGGAGCACATGCACAATGTAAGGCAAGACAGCCGTCAACGCTGGATCGTGCCGAAGAGGTACAGCAAAAGCCTGCCAACCTTGAGCGTGGAGAAGCTGTTGCAGCCAGCGCTGACGCGAAAGCCAGTCTAATGGTATGTCACCATCTGCTGGCACTACCGAGCAGGTACCGCGCAAAGCCAGCGGCAAATTGGGAACGACGGGCGGGGCATACTGTGGCTGGCAATGGGTGACGGATTGCAGATAGAGCATCATCTGTTCGAGGCCATCTACGAGCGCCTCTCTCGCATCGACGTGCGAGCTATAGACAATAGTATCATTGCTGCGACAGAAGGCAAAGGTGGGAAGACGTAGCAAAGCAGTAACATCATAGATGGCGACAGGCTCAGCGAGCAGATGCAGCATGCTGCGATAACGAGCACCTTCCCCCTCAAGTGGCAGCGCAGCCAGATTGACCAGTGGCGCTGGTTCCCGCAAGTCCTCCACATGCGTCATCGTCCAGTAGCGACAGCAGGCAATGATGGCCCGGCAAATAGCTTCCGCCCAACTCAACCCTGATGCCAGACCAGGCGCAGTCTCATGCGATGGAGCGAGGCCAGACAAGGTGGGATAGACGAGAGCGGCAGGAACCAGGTGCGTTTCGCCTGTATGGAGTCCCTGCGCCCAGACCCATTCCCGACACCCGACGGGCTGCAGCCCGCGCTGCAGCCATTCCATTTGTGTGACTAAGCAACTTTCGTCAACGCTGGTTGGTTGTGGCAAGCGGCGCGGGTCGATGATGCTGGCAGCATAAATTTCACAGGCCCTCTGGGCCGCTCGGCGACGAGCTGTACTGAAATCGAGGCCAGTGCCAATGACGGCGTGATCGGAGCGATGGGGTTGAATCACTGGCCTGGAGACGACGGCTTGAGCAACGCGCAATGGTAACTGGATAAAGTCGTGCTCATCCAGCGAATTAAAGAGGCCAAGCCGAGGCTCAAAACAAGCGGCAATCTGCCTGGAAAACGCTTCTGGCGCTAGTGGTTCTCCCTGTTCTAATACTCGTACTGTATCCTGAAAAAGGACCTGCGTTTCCATCTCTGGAAACTGACAACTGCCACAGAGCGGATGCGACATGAAGACATGTTTTTGTGTGCTCGCCGTTTCCATGTCGATAGCAATCAGACCAGTATCGGTCTCAAGTCGTTCGATACCCGTGAGCAGTTTGAACATTTCAAAGCTCAACTGGTTAGCAACAAGCGCGGCTGGGGGGAGAGCGAGAAAGCGGCTGGGGGGAGCTGTTGAATAATCCTGGAAAATATCGTCTGGCTGCTGTGCTGGCTCAGGCAAATGCCCCTGCAGGCGTCGCCATGCACACTCCCAGCAACTACTTGTTGTCGGTCTAACCAGCGGGCCAATCCAGGCGTGATTAGCAACAAGAACGGCCTGAATCAAGATTTTCTGCTGTGAAAGACAGAGCCGATTGAGCATGCGAGCACGCAATAACATTGGCCGGTCGGAGGCTGCAATCACGACATCAAAGGGCGCGAGTGCTCTCGTCACCTCAGCCGCATTGTCCCACGCAAGCGATGGCAAATGGATCAGCGTCTGCTCAGCGCCACGACTGTTATAGAGGCCAAGATAGTCAGCGTGACGCTGCTCATATACGGGGCACTCGGTAGTCGCAAGGAGCGCGACCTGGCGCACACCGCTACGGAGCAGAGCATGGACCAGCCCGGTGAAGGTCAGACCTGAGCCAATCAAGAGGATACGGCTGTTGCGGTATTGCTCAAAGCGGTACGCGGCAGAGTCGGTAAAAGAGTCGATAAAGGCAATTTCAGGAGCATAGAGGCGCAGTTCCGTTTCAAGCAGTTGATGAGGGAGATCGGAAGCCACATTTTTGAGAAAACCTTTATGGACTAAAATGCGCACAAGGTCTTGAATCATCGTCTGTTTCTCTGCGGGCAGACCCTGTACAATCTCCTCAAGCGTATACTGACCATCTAGATATGGCACGAGCCGTTCAAACCAGCGATAGACCACCTTGCCCTTGAGCACAAATGCTCCCTGATTATTGCGAAAATAGATGCCTTCAGAGACTGGGACGTAGAATGTATCTCCCTTGATTTTTGGTCGCATACGATGTACACCACTTTCCTGCAGAGAGTCTTTGTTAGCCATGAAAAGCCAGCCATTATCAGCATTCGCCTGTGCGCCAAGGGCGTGCTCCCGACTTTTCTGGAGTGTTGTACGCGGTGACGTAGAGTGCTCGTCTGGCCAGGACAAGCACTCTACCTGAATTAGCTGACAGTGTGCCAGAAGATCACACTGGTTGCGCTTATTGATCGTTGGGCGGGCAGACAGGACAGCCGCAACTGCCACAACCCGAGCCAGCACACGACGCGCCGATTTCGATCATCCCATGACCGGTGACAACAGCATTCAGGTGGATCTCGCTCTCGCTGTTTACCTCGTCGAGGGATTCCAGGCTCTCAATTTCCAGATCTGTCAATTCCAAATGCAATTTTGTCATGCATTTCTCCTTTGTTTGTAGAAAATAGTCGGACCACCTATCTCTTTTTTCAGCTTCCACTATGAGACAGGCAATTCTCAACCAGTGGTAGGGAAACCCGCTTTTTCATGTAGAGCGCTCTTAAGCATGCGAGGTGTCAACCTCAAAAGTGATTGTAACAGGAGTTGCTGATACAAATGCTGATGGCTCGCTTGTAGACTTTTGGCAATTTACTCCTTGCGTTCCTGCTGAAATTTGCCTGACTTCCATATCTATGAGTCGGCTTTTTACCATCACATATTCTCTTTCCGTCGCTATAGAGCCTGTTTCATAGAGCGTTGGATAGAAGAACTATCAGCATTTGTATCAGCACACTCTGCTATCATCCTGGTAGAAGATTCTCGAGGAAAGGATAGCAATGGTTATGGTAAAAATATTTAGCAGGCCCGCAGCCACTACAGCAGGAGACACTCCTCAGAAAGGCTCGCGTCGTCCGCCCACCGATCAGAACGTGATTGAAGTGTATGATCTGGTGAAACGCTATCGCAAAGCGCCCCACAATGCCGTTGATGGCATCACGTTTGAGGTGCGACGAGGTGAGATTTTCGGGTTACTGGGACCCAATGGCGCGGGCAAGACCACAACAATTGGCATTTTAACCACGCGCATCCGTCCGACAAGTGGGGGAGCGGCGATTATGGGCATAGATGTACGCCTTGATCCGATGATGGTCAAGCGACGAATCGCGATTGTACCCCAGTGGAGTAACCTCGATGCTAGCTTGCGAGCGCGCGAGATTCTGACTTTCCATGCCAGCTATCATGGAGTGTCCCGTGCAGAGCGGGAAGCCCGCGCCGACCTCCTGCTGGAGGAACTGGGCTTAAGCCAGCGCGCACAGGAAAAGGTTGAGCGTTTTTCAGGAGGTCTGGCCCAGCGCCTGATGCTCGCGCGTGCCCAAATGCACTCGCCGGACGTTCTTTTCCTTGACGAACCCACACGCAGCCTCGATCCCCAATCCCGACTCTTTCTCTGGGAGCGCATTCATACGCTGCAAAAACAGGGGATGACTATTTTTCTGAGTACGCACGACATCCATGAAGCAGAACGGCTCTGTGAGCGCGTTGCCATTATGGATCACGGTCACATTCTCGTCCTCGATACACCGACAGCGTTGATCAAGAGGTTTATCCCTGATGGCACCCGCCTGGAGGTCACGATGCACGTACCGGCCTGTGCTTCTCCCGACCTTTCTCTCCTGGAGCGCCTTTTCCAGTCTTTACAGAACCTCCCAGGTATCACCAAAGCAGAGGAAGTTTCTTCTATTTCAGACGAGAGCGACCAGTCGGAGAAGCACCTCTTTCATCTCTATACCAGAGAGCCTGCTGTCCTGACAGGAAGCGTCGTCCAGGCTGCCACCGCGCTGGGAGTTGAAATACGCGATATGCACCTTAAACGCCCAAGCCTGGAAGATGTCTTTATCCATCTCACAGGGAGGAAATTACGCTCATGAAAAAAGTGTCGGTTTCTGTTTCACCCGTGCTCTCTGCATTTGATGATACTAACATCAGTTTCTGGCATCGCAGCGGTATTGCTTTGACGGCTTTTCTGGCGATATTGAGGCGCGATATCGTGGTGACGCGGAGAGATAGCATCGACTTCTTGACCCAGGCTCTGTTGCAGTCCCTCTTTTTCCTTTTCATCTTCGGCAAACTTCTCCCACTCGTTGGTATAGCGCAACAGAATTTTGTCAGCGTGCTTCTCCCCGGAATTGTGGTTCTGACGGTCGTCATAGCTGCTATGCAGAGTGTCAGCTTACCAATGGTCCTCGATCTCGGCTATGCGCGTGAAATCGATGATCGCCTGCTGGCACCGCTGCCAATCATCATGGTCGGTATCGAAAAAGTGGTCTTTGCGTCGCTACGAGGTATCATAGCGGGGGTACTTGTCTTCCCGTTCGCCTACCTGATTCTAGGGGATCAGTATCATGTATCGCTCAATGCCATTGGCCTGATAGCAGGCATCTTACTGCTCAGTGCCTTTGTGGGAGCCAGCATGGGCATCATGGTTGGCACGCTGGTCAAAGCGAGCAAGGTAAGTTTGATGTTTGCTTTGATCTTCATTCCACTGACCTTCACTGGCTGTACGTACTATCAATGGGGTACGCTAGCGCCGCTGCGCTGGTTCCAGATCGCGACCCTCTTCAATCCACTCACCTATGCCTCGGAAGGCATGCGTTACGCTATGTCTCCCACGCTCCATAGTGCCCTCTTCGCGAAACTAGGGATAGGTGGAGCGTTTCTGGAATTGGGCGCGATTGGCGCGCTCTGCTTCGGGCTTGGTCTATGGGCCTTCCATAGGCGGGTTGTGCTCTAACGTAATCGCCGGACACGTTGAACTACTGATCTGAAGGCCGAAGAATCAACAATGCAGACAGAATATGCCCTTGCAATACCCGCTAAAACCATCGTTATCCGCGTTGCCGGGCTGCCAATGGAGGTCATGGAAAGGCTGCGCCTTCAGCGGACGACGGAGCTGATTGTGGGGTTGCTTGAGAGAGAACAGCAGCTTCGGGTTCAGGCTGAGCAGCTTTCAGAAGCGCTCTATCAGGTCATTGGTGCCGTGGAAGAGAAACACATCCGAGGCAGTCTGATAGCCCTGCGTCGCTCCATCTATCAGTTGCAACT
>DASTZT010000739.1:0-9959 GCA_035764225.1 Ktedonobacteraceae bacterium | reverse complement strand
ATCGACGGGCGTTCCAGTTGTCACCTCTTTAGGGTTGAGCTGGCCCGTGCCGACGATTGCCATTGTGACAATAGTATCCATCCATACCTCTATCTATAAAGCGTAATATTTGCGATCCGTCAGAATGCCAAGCGGTAAAAGCGCCTCGCCATCCCACTCGCCGACAAAATCCACCGGCATACCGCCTGCCAGCGCCATCAATTTCCAATGCTCGCTTGCCAGTGGCAGCATTTTGTTAGTGCTATCGTGGATGTACCACTGATCGCCTGTGCAGTATGGAGTAACGTTGCGTAGCGTGCAGAGGAAGCGGTCACGCCAGGGCTGACGAGCCAGCAGTGTTGTCACCTCTTCAAGAAAGTCCTCGATGGTTTCCGCTCCGGGTAAAGATTCCGTAATCGTCCCCGCTTCTCCCCGACGTGTTGTCAGGACCGCTCGATGTGGATATGCACCGGGCCAGAAAACGAGGTCGGCTGTTTGCTGAATACCGATAGGGTGTTGTTCTGGAAACGCGGCTCCCGCGAAGGCGAATTGCAAGATCAACGCCTGGCGTTTGCTGGTTGTGCCGAGTAGCCAGGTACGTTGCGAGCGTCCACGATCTTCGTCCACGGTTGTCTGTCCCAGCGTCAGCCAGTTGTCCGTAACCTTCTCGCCACGCACCAGCACCTCGTCCTCTTTCAACGACCAGCCGATCAACTGACGCACGTCCTCTTGCAAAGCGGGATCGAGCTGGTCGAGTCTGTGAAAAGCCTGCGTCAACAGCGCCAATTGTCCCAGGTGGGCAAGCAGTTTTTCGGGCCAATCAGATGAGGAGTTAGGAATATCGGCCATGCGTGCGACGCGGTTAGCCAACCCCTTCGCCTGGGCGTCCTCCATCTGTGCTTTCTGGCTTTCCCAGAACTTTGCTGGCTGTGTCTCCAGCTTGCCCAGGCCATTGCGCACAATATCGCTCAGCCAGAGGTCAAGCCGATCAATGCCCAGCTTTACCTGTGAGAGGCGTTTCTCAGCCGTTTTTTTCTGGGCTGCCGTTGGCTCGCTGCTGGTGGACTCTTTGGCCTCGACCTTCGCTTCTTTGCGTTTACTGGCCGTAGCACGTTTCGCCAACCAGGCCGTAATCCATTCGGGCGGTTCAGTGGTGGGAACGCTAGCAGGTGTATTAACAGCTAGCAGCAGCAAGCCAAGCCCGTGCTTGCAGGGAAGTTTGCGGCTGGGACAACTGCATTGAATAGAGAGAGAAGAGAGTTCTACGCGTACCTGGTAGAGTGCGCTGCCCTGGCACTCTCCCCAGAGCGCCTCCGAGCTTTGCCCCAGGTTCTTCCAATTTTTGGCGTTGGCGAGTTTCTTTCCGGCAGCGGAAGAACTGCTATCGGGAGCCATCGTTAGAACCTGGTCAGCGGTAAGTTGTATACCCACGTATATCCCCCGTCACAAAAGTTTTGTGATTACCTATATGTCAATTCTCCGGCAGTATACACGAAACGGAAGGGATTGACCTGGTAATATTTCACTGGTTGAGAGAAATATGCTATTGCTGACTCGCTCCATAACGTTTGTTTACCGCAGAGGTATGATACTGCTCGTATCGCTGTTCTCCTGAAACTTCACCGCAGGCCGATACGTGAGAGTGTTATATGTGGCAGAGATATGGTATATATCTTGACCAAAGGGAGGGAACGCGAATGCAAGAGCAAGAGAAGATCCAGCATATACCCGTGAAAGTCTATCGTTCTGAGGATCGTTTAATGGTGGCCGCCCCAATGCCCGGCATGGAACCGGGGGATATCATCGTTGGTCTCACCGAGAATGGTGATCTGATGATCCGAGGAGAAATGCGCGCGCTGCTTAAAGATATCAAAGAGCTGTTGACCGACGAATGGAGCATCGGTATGTATTATCGCGAACTGCATTTGCCCAATGCGGTAGACGGTCAACGCGCCAATGTGACCTATGGCAACGGCGTGCTCGTAGTTGCACTACCCTTGAGCCAGAACGGGCAGACCATTCCCGCAACTCTGAGCCTGGAAAAGATCGGAGTCGCGCGCGGTGAGCATGTCGGTAACGTGGGTCATGCATAGGGTAGGGGCGAGGCAACAAGAGGGCGGGGGCAACGACAAGAGGGCGGGGGCAAGCCCCCCCCCTACTATTTCCCTTTAAGAGGGAATGTGAGCTTGCGCGTATTTTTCTCTACTGACTGCTTAGAAGATTGGACGGCAAAAGTACCTCTGACCTGAAAAATCACCCATGAGCCAAGCATATCACCCAGCGGCACCGCTAATAGCCCTCCGAACAGACTGGTGAGCAGGTATACCAGGGCGGAGAGCCAGTGGCCCGTTGTGGCGAGCAGTACATCGCCTAGAGCCAGGCTGCTGAAGGTCGTGTAGGCTCCGAGAAAACCAACGTTGATGAACAGGCGGCGTGTCGGTCCGATCAGACAAACCTCGTCAGCCAGGGCAGTAATGAAGGCAAAGAGCAGTGCCCCCGTAATATTGATGGCGAGAATGTCATAGGGCCAGCTTTTCCCCAGCTGGCTCTGAATCAGCAGACTGAGCGAGTAACGTACGACTGTACCACAGAAGCCTCCTGCGAGCACAGCTAGTAAGCGACGATGCGGCGAAAGTTTTTCCATCAAATTACCCATCCTACTGCGAATCCAACTGCTACAGCCAGCAGGCCGAGTGCCACTGTACCGCCAAGATACAAGAAACTGGCCCGCTGATTGCCTCGCTTGATCAGTTGCATACCTTCCCAGCTCATCGTGCTGAAAGTTGTATATCCGCCGAGGAACCCTGTTGCCAATGTGACCTGAACGGTGGAAGAAATGCGATGGCGTAATGCAGCCACAAAAAGCAGCCCGATCAGAAATGAACCGGAAACGTTAATCAGCAACGTTGCAAACGGAATTTGGGAACGCAGCCGTTGCGCAACCAGACGACCAAGTAAATAGCGAACGACAGCTCCGATTGAACCAGCCAATCCTATCATGACGATCTGAACCAACGCTAAGAAACTCCATACAGATTTTCATGCAAAAGAATTTCTGCACACAAAATGGCTCCTGACGTGTCTTTTTCAGGCAGTATCAGGAGCCATTAACATCAATGCAATGTAGTTTCGCCGGAGCTAGCACTCCGGTGAGGTGAGCTCCATCACCATATTACTCTAGTATTGTAGCATATTATTGCCAGTGGCGCATTGCTAATCCTGGCACTGGCGCACGGAAGGTTGGCAAACGGCTCATGCCGAGCGAGCCAACATAAACGGTGCGCAAGTCTGGACCGCCGAAGGTGACGCTGGTGACAAGCTGCAAGGTCTGTCCTGCTGTGGCTAGCATATCGGTGGGCTGGGCATCCCCTGAAGCCTGCTTTTCGTCAAAGGTCTGCAAAAGCGGCTCGTTCGCTTCCTCGAAGACAACGTGGTAATCGCCGTCGGTGGTAATGATCCCGACACCATTCCTGAGCACGGTTGTGACCCAGATATTGCCGTCGGCGTCAAACGTAAAACCGTCCACAAAGGCACCCAGGCCAAGCCCGTCCGGTCCCACGACTTCTTTATCGCTCAGACTGCCATCAGGCTGGACGCGGAAGCGAATAATGCGGCTCTTCATTGTCTCTGCCACATAGAGATACTCGCCGCTCGCATCAAGACGAATCTCGTTGGTGAAATAAATATCGTCCCTGACGATGCGCGGCCCCTTCTCGTCCATCAGCACAATATAGCCATCAGGTCGAGGGCTGGCTGCTGCTGGCCACCAGTGTACTTCGCGGGTGGAAAAAGCGATCCAGAGGCGATTTTTGTGATCGAGAAAGACATAATTGGCGCTCGACAGTTTGACGCCATCTAGCTCAGTCAGAAATTCTTCTGTACGGCCATCTGGATGCAGCTTCTGGACTGTGCCAGTACCAATATTGGCGATGATAAGGGTGCCGTCGTCCATCATCGCCAGACCGTTCGGCTCCCCTCCCAGGCCGCCAAAAAAGTGCTGTTCCCCGTTGGGGGCTATGCGCGTCACGCCACCACGACCGTCAGAAACCCACAGCGTACCATCGGCTCTGGCAAGGATCGATTCAGGGCGCACCAGATCATGCCCTGTATAGGTAAAGTCACTGAGTTCGAGATGAAACTCTTTGATAGGGACGTTACTATTGCTCATCTGCTGTCCTTTCTGTGGTTAAAATAGCCCTATGACTGCCTGAAATGCCCAACCGGTTAGAAGTACGACGCGATAAACAACATTGTGCTGTCGCGCTGCTTAGCCGTTTGTAACAGCTCTTTGATTGTACACTGCTGTGTTGATGTTATTCAATTGAAGCAGCATGTGTACTCGAAACCTTTCGTATCGGTTCGGGCAATCAATTGGACGCGATAGAATCAGGTCGGTACGGAGCTTCTCTGCTGCTTTTGGAAGAACGACGAGGATGGTCATGCTCTTCGTAGCGACTCGCTTCAGCGCGTCCGGTCTTGCCATTCCGAAGGTCAACGACGCTGCCGCGTCTAGCCTCGCTCAGACCTTCGGCAAGGAAGCTTTAGCGCCTGTCCTGCCGTCCCAAAGGATTTTCGAGAAACGCTCTCTTTTGAGCAAATGCAATGGTTTCGGGAAAGACAGGCAATAAATTGGACGCGCTAAAGCTGGTCGGTACGAATAGTTCGAGTGCGGCTCAATTTTTTCAGAACTGCAAAGCCCCGTATGGCAGCGAAAGATATTTGCATATTAGCGATCTTATTGCTATAATAGTGCCTGTTTAGTTACAATTATAGCATCTCATATGAAAAAGATTATTATACAAGGAACGATAAAATTACGATGTTTTGCTATGCTAAAAGAATAATCTATATTAATAATGATTGATATAGGGCTTTGTCGTGTGCGAAATCAAGACAGGAAGCGAGGATGATGGATGGAAACGCCTAAACGCCTGCATATCGGGTTGTTTGAAGAAGATCAGGTGATGCTGGAGCATATTCATAGCCTGCTCTCTCTGGCAGAGCATACGGTCTCTGTGGGGAAAGAGCAGGAATCTCTTGAGCTATTTCTGGCAAAAACTATCAGGCGGCTCAAACGACTAAAAGCCCCCATGTATGATCTGCTGATTATTAGCATCCCTGCGGTTGACTTGATGGTGAGGGGGAAAACATTCAACCTGCTCGTCCAACTTATTTCGCTAGACCGTTTTCCTGTAATTTTACTCACGGATGCGGAGGATAATGACCTGGAGCGCATCAAAACGAGCGTGCCTAAGCTCCATCTGCTCTCCTGTAGCCCATTGTATCAATATGATCTTTTCCAGACCATCGCGGCGGCGACGGGAACGCCTACTCCTCGCTCACTCGCATTCTTGAGAGGCATAGAAAAGATGCAGCGCGAGCAGCTATCGCGTATGCAGCATACGGAGCAAGCCTGGATCAATCGCCGCCAGGAATGGCTAGATCAGCGTCAGGAGTGGCAGCAGCAACGGCTAGAGTGGCTGAAGCAGCGACAAGCCTGGCTTAGCGAGCAGCGGCGTGGCCCTGATTGTCAAAAAGAATGGTTAGATGAGCAACAGGAATGGGTACGCCAGCAATATGAGGAAGTGGAGCAGCAGTGTAAGTGGATAGAACACCTCCGGCTCTGGCTTAATCGCTATCAAAAAAAGCTTGATCGGCAGGAAGGGCAGCCACCGCTATCAGAAGCGCAATAATCTCGCCTTCTCCCTTGCTCTTTTGTTGCCACTGCTTTATGATTTTGCATCATAGCAGATGCTCTTCGTTTTTGATAGAAAGAGCAATGCATTTTGTCTTGCAACAAAGGAGCCATATATGCAGACCTTGCTTGGCGTTGATCTTGGTACGACAGGGGTGAAGGCGGCCCTTTTCGCGGCTGAAGATGGGCATGTCCTGGCCGATGCCTTTGTTGATTATCCTCTTTTTCATCCTCATCCCGGCTGGGCTGAGCAAGATCCTGCTGACTGGTGGCGGGCCACTACAGCGGCTATCCGTGCCTGTTTAAGCGCCGGAGAAGCGCGTGGGATACCGCCTGCTGATGTGTGTGGCGTTGGCCTTTCCGGTCAGATGCATGGGGTTGTGTTGCTCGATGCACAGCAAAAAGTCTTGCGCCCCTGCATTATCTGGGCCGATCAGCGTAGCCAGGCTCAGTGCCTCTGGATCACCGAAAGAGTGGGAGCGAGCCGCCTGATTGAATATGTCAGCAATCCTGCACTGACCGGTTTCTCGGCTCCCAAATTGCTATGGGTGCGCGATAACGAGCCGGAGCTATTTCGGCAGGCTCGCACAATGCTCTTGCCCAAAGACTATATCCGCTATTTGCTCACGGGCGTCCTGGCAATGGAAATTTCGGATGCGGCGGGCACCTGCTTGCTCGATGTCAAGCATGGTGTGTGGTCGCGGGAGGTTTTGGAGGCGCTCGAACTCGATCCCGCATTGCTCCCACCAGTTGTACCCTCCGCTGCGATCTGTGGGGTCATCACAAAAGAAGCCGCAGCCCTGACCGGCTTGCCTGTTGGTACCCCTGTTGCTGGTGGGGGAGCTGACAATGCCTGTGGAGCCGTTGGCAATGGCGTGGTGAGAACTGGCCTTGCCCTGGTCTCGGTTGGCACCAGTGGCATCGTGCTTGCCCATGCCGATACGCCCCAGGTCGATATTTCCGGTCCCGTCCCTCGCGTGCATACCTTCAATCATGCGGTGTCGCAGTCCTGGTATCTCATGGGGGTCACGCAAGGAGCTGGCCTCTCGTTGCGCTGGGTGCGTGATAACATTGGTTTGCCGGAGCGCGCCCTGGAACGCTGGACAAAAATCGACGCCTACGAGTATCTCGCACGCGAGGCGGAAGGGGTCGCCCCCGGTTGCGATGGCCTGATCTTCCTACCGTACCTGCAAGGCGAGCGCACTCCCCATCTCGATGCGCATGCCAGAGGGGGATGGATCGGACTGACTGCCAGCCATGATCGACGCCACCTGATCCGTTCCGTTCTGGAGGGGGTCGCCTTTAGCCTGAAAGACTGTTTCGCGATCATCAAAGAGCAGGGGCTACAACTTGAGCAACTGCGTGCCACTGGAGGCGGGGCCAAAAGTCCCCTCTGGCGACAGATTATTGCCGATGTGCTTGGCGTTGAACTGGTAACAACCAGCGCGAGCGAGGGACCGGCCTTTGGAGCAGCACTGCTTGCGGGTGTTGCCAGTGGCGTGTATAGCTCAGTCCAGCAAGCATGCGAACAGACGGTGCGTGTGGTAGAGCGGACCGAGCCGCGCCCGGCTGTTGCACCCATCTATGCTCAGGCATATGAAACCTATCGGGCGCTCTATCCTGCTCTCAAGCCGATTATCAGTCGGCCCTCTTGAGAAGAGCGTGAAATATAGTGGGGGGCAAGAAGAATGGCCATTCTTCTTGCCCCGCGCATCTACTACCATCACTGCTTCACTTCTGAGCATACTCTATGCAGATCACAAAGTGGTAACAATAGATGGGTTGAAAATCACGAAGCAGACAACAATCTTTCCAGTTCAAAAAGCGATGTTACACTTCTCTCGGCTGATAATAAAGGACCATCACTCCAGAGGGATGCGTTTTGCTGTTGACCAGCTTCAGCTTCACCTGATCCTTGATGTTTTGAAAAAGAGGTTTGCCGCCGCCTAAAACCACCGGATGCACTAAGATCTGATACTCGTCGATCAGGCCAAAGTTCGTCAGAGCTTGCACAATGCTGGCGCTCCCGTAGATGAGTATGTCGCGCCCATCCTCGTGCTTCAGTTGCGCGATTTGCTCTGGAATGGCCTCTTGCATCAGTGTGGAATTGTTCCACTCGACGCTTGCAAGCGTCCTGGAAAAGACAATTTTGCGCATCACATTCAGCTTGCGAGCGTATGTTTTCTCGCCTTCTGAGGCATTAGGATTGTCAGGGACATAGGGCCAGGAGCCAGCAAAGCTTTGATAGGTCACGCGTCCGAGCAAGAGCGTATCAGCAGAACTGACCAGATCGTCCTCATATTTGCCCATCGCTTCGTCGTAGATCTCCCCAATCCAGTTCATTTCGCCTTTTGGGCCTGCAATGAAGCCGTCAATGGTGGTCCATGTAGTGGTAATAATTTTTCGCATCTTCTGTTATCTCCCTTAGTATGTAGTAGTGAAGGTTGTACACTATTGTTTGCAGTTTGCAAGTACAGATACGCTCTTTTTCCAAAACTGTGAGGCACAATCGGAAAGGCTTTTCAGTTTTCCCTCCCTGCCGTCTTTGGAAGAACGACGAGGACGGTCATGTTCTTCGTACCGACCAGCTTGAGCGCGTCCGCTTTAGCGCCCGTCCTGAAATGATGGTCGCTCTCAGCGTTCTCTTTCGGGTGAAGGCAATGATTTCGGGAAGGACAAGCAATAAATTGGACGCGCTGCAAGCAGGTCGGTACGAAAGGGTTCTCTCTCCCATGCCAGGCAGCATCCAGCGAAAACCGAAAAGCCTTGCCCAAGCGGAAATATTGATGCGTAGAAAGCTACAGTATGATATATTGGTTTTTCTGGAACGGTTTACCGCTATAGATGCGTATAAACATCATGCATCATCTAAAAAAATGATGGGAGAGAGATGTGAAACAACCTGTGCAACGTGGACGCAACTCTGCCGATTATGGCTACCCCACTACCGACATGGCAGCCCTTGCGGAGAAAGCTGCCGAAATCACACAGCGGCTCACGCAACTTTACGGAGAGCTGCCTTTTTCCAGCAAAGATCCGATGAGCATGCTGGTCGAAATCCTGCTTTCGCATCGCACGTTTGACGCCCAAACAGATGCCGCATATGCTAACCTGTTGCAACGCTTTGGCTCGTGGGAAGCCGTGCGCGATGCGCCAACAGCAGAGGTCCAGAAGACCATTGCGAATGTCAATTTTCCTGAAGTCAAAGCGCCACGAATTCAGGCCGTGATGCGCCAGATTACCGAGGAGCGGGGCAATCTTAACCTTGATTTTTTGTGTAACTTGCCCCTTGAAGAAAGTACACAATGGCTCAATCGCTTTGAAGGGGTAGGGCCGAAAACAACAGCTTGCGTTCTGCTCTTCTCGTGCCAGCGCCCTATTTTGCCAGTTGATACGCATGTGGCGCGTACCTCCATCCGGCTTGGTCTGATTGGCAAGAAAGTATCGGCAGAAGCGGCCCATAACCTCTTGCAAGCCCTTTTGCCGCAAGACGCCCGCAGCATCTATAATTTCCACAAAGCCTTGCTTCGTCACGGACAACAGATTTGTGTTTTTGAACGGCCCCGCTGCAATAAGTGCGTACTAACCGATTTGTGCAATTATTATCATACAGTAATAAATCCGCCAACATAGCCTGCTTTGTGTGAAAAAGATGAAAAGAAAAATAGTACTTTTTATCTATATTTACTCATTTTTGGATACGCTATGTTATTCTTTTCCGAAAGAGAAGATGTTTATGTGGTTTGTGTGGTTTTTAATCAGGAGGAAAAGAGATGCTCAGCCAACAATTGCTGATTCCCCAGCGTACCCCTTATGCCCTGAACAATACAATTTTTACGTCCCCCTGGGCCGTTTCGTGGCAACGCCTATATCGTCAGGTCTTCTGGCTATCTGACGGACAGAGAGATGTGCGCAGACTAGCAACGTTGCTCCATAAGCCTGAAGCTGTAGTAGAGCAGGTGATCAAAGAACTGACCGTTGGCGGCTTTACAAGCATGCAGGTAGAGAAAAAAGTGCTGGTAATGGATGTTGCTTTGCTCAAACAGAGCTTTGAGATGGTCATACCACAGAAGGGGATATTTGCGCACAGCTTCTACCAGCGTCTCTTTGCCTATTATCCTGAGACTCGACAACTTTTTGCGCATACTGATATGAAGAGGCAGGAAGGCTCTCTGATGGCTACTCTTGCAACGGTTGTTGCTGGGGTGCAACGTGGCGATAACCTGACGCCTACACTGCAGAGCCTCGGCGAAAAGCATCAACACTATGGAGCTATGCCCGATCA
>DASTZT010000738.1:0-7130 GCA_035764225.1 Ktedonobacteraceae bacterium | reverse complement strand
TATGGCGGAATCGACGTAAGATATCGGCAGAGCTAAATTTATGCTGGATAGAGATATTTTTCATTGAGGAGTATGTATGACTGAATTGACTGCTGCTCTGATCGCGGATTTTGCTGTCCCCCAGGAATTACAACTTTCACCCGATGGCTCGCAGGTGACGTATACGCTAAGACCATTGAGCAAGAAAGAAGAGCATGCGACAAGCGCGATCTGGCTGGCGGCGACCGATGGCTCGCGACCCGCCCGACAGTTTACGCGTGGCGATGTGATGGATAGTCAGCCGCAATGGTCGCCCGATGGAACGCAGATCGCCTTTCTCTCCGACCGTGCCAAACGTGGTACGGCGCAGCTTTATCTTATAGCCGTTGATGGCGGCGAGGCGCGTCCGTTAACTTCGCTTGAGAATAAAAAGCCTGTGCAGGCTTTTTTATGGTCCCCCGGCGGTGGGCAGATTGCTTTTACCAGCGTAGATGAGCCGACGGAAGATGACGAGCGGCGCGAAAAGGAGCGCGATGATGCCCAGGTCTACGGCGAACGCTGGCCTTTTGCCCGTTTGCGTCTGCTCTCCGTGGCCACGCAAGAGGTGACGACGCTGGTCGATACTGATCGCCATGTGAGCGATTTCGCCTGGAACCCGCGTGGTACAGAGCTAGCGTATGTTACTGCCAGAACGCCCGATCTAGAATCGCTAGCTTCTGAGACGTTGATCGAGCGCGTTGCCCTATCAGGTGGCGAGCCGCATCTTATCTGCCGTTTCCCTTATGCGGTGGACGCCCTCACCTGGTCCCATGATGGGCAGACGCTGCTCTTTACCTCAACGGCCAGTAAAAAGAGCCAGTCTTCGCAGGTCGTCTACGCGGTTGCCGCGCAGGGAGGCGAGCCGCGCTGCATCGCCGGGGGAGAGACCAATTGTGCCGACGATCTTTGTGATCTAACGCGGGGTCAGCAGGTTGCTGTCTCCCTGAGTGAAGGGCTGTGTACGCGCATTTGTGGCATGGATGTCGCCACTGGCAAGATGACGCCGCTCTCACCTGTTACTGAGGCGGAACAGAGTGCGGAGTATCGCAGTTGGCAGGCGCGCACCCTTGAAGACGGTCGAACGGTGCTCGCGGTTGTACGCAGCACAGGTGCGCAACCCTGGGAGGTCTGGGCCGGATCGGGAAAAGAGGGAGTGAAGGAGCTGCGTCAGGTCTCATCGCATCAGGAGCAGCTTGCAGGGATAACCTTTGGTGCGCAAGAAGCCTTTCGCTGGACCGCTCCCGATGGATTGGAGCTGGATGGGATTTTGATCCGGCCCCCTGATGCTCCGCAGGATCGCCCTTTGCCAACGGTCGTGCTGGTGCATGGCGGACCTTATTCGCGCTGGTCGCAGAGCTTTCAACTAAGCTGGGGGAACTGGGGGCAATGGCTGGCCCTGGATGGCTATGTCGTGCTGATGCCCAATCCGCGCGGTGGTATGGGGCACGGAGAGCAATTCGCGGCAGCCGCACGCAGCGATGTTGGCGGGGCCGATTATGGCGACGTGATGGCGGCGGTCGATGCGGCCATTGAAAGGGGCATTGCTGACCCTGAGCATCTGGGTATCGGCGGCTGGAGCCAGGGCGGCTTTATGACGGCGTGGGCCATCACTCAGACGGATCGTTTTAAAGCCGCCATTATGGGCGCGGGCGTAAGCGATTGGGGCATGATGGTACAGACCAGCGATGTGCCCGATTTTGAGCGTATACTGGGTGGGAGCGCGCCCTGGGAAGGCATTGGCCCGCATCAGCACGCCAGGCTCAGCCCTATCTCGTTCGCGAGTCAGGCCAAAACGCCCGTCTTGATCCTACATGGTGAGAAGGATGCTCGCGTCCCTCTCAGCCAGGTGACAGGCTTTCATCGTGCCTTGCGTGAATACGAGGTGCCCTGCGAATTCGTGGTCTATCCCCGCGAGCCACACGGCATTGGCGAGCGTGCTCACCAGCTCGACCTGCTGCAACGTGTCCGCTCCTGGTTTGATCGCTGGCTGCGAGCATAGGTCGGCGTGATTTCGGATAACCTTGACAGACCACTTTTCTGACTTTATACTTGATCTATCACATATGTAGCAATCGTTACAAGGGACGAGTACATGCGTGCGTGAGCCGCCAGCGAGCCGGAGATAGTGGAAGTCCGGCCCCTCATTGCTGTATGGAATGCCTCCCTCTGGCCCTTGAAAGCGGGCCGCGATGCGGGACGAACGCGCTTCTACCTGAGGTGCCAGTAGTTCTTGCCGGTAGCCCTCCGTTACCTGGGGGCAGGGCATCGAATGATGTTTTGAGATCCTCCATCTTCCGTGCCTGTCGAGTGGGAATGCTGCCTTCTTGCTGGAACGGTCAGCTTCCAAGCCAGGTGGTACCACGGGCATGATATAAGCATATTCAGCCCGCCCTGAGTCATATGCTCAGGGCGGGCTTTTTGTTTGCCATTGGGCAAGTGACCGCATCGTGTAACGCAAGCATTGCAGGCCTATCATGCAAGAAAGAGAGAACAATCATGAAAAGCGGCGACATTCGCCAGACCTTTCTGGACTACTTCGTCCGGCGCGGTCATACCCTGGTTCCGAGCAGTTCGCTGGTCCCAACGAACGATCCGACGTTGCTCTTTAGCAATGCGGGAATGGTGCAATTTAAAGATGTGTTTTTAGGACGAGAGCAACGGCCTTATGCTCGTGCCTGCTCCTCTCAGAAATGCCTGCGCGTCTCTGGCAAGCATAATGATATCGAGAGCGTTGGTGCTTCGCCACGCCACCACACCTTCTTCGAGATGTTAGGGAACTTTTCCTTCGCGGACTACTTTAAACGCGATGCCATGCGCTATGCATGGGAGCTACTGACCCAGGAGTTCAAACTGCCGAGCGAACGGCTCTGGATCACCATTCATCACGATGATGACGAGGCGGCGCGGCTCTGGGAAGAGGTCGGCGTGGAGCGGCAACGCATTCTGCGCTTTGGCGACAAAGAAAACTTCTGGTCGATGGGAGAGACTGGCCCCTGCGGTCCTTCGTCCGAAATTCACTATTATCAAGGTGCGGAGATGGCGTCTCAACGGCACGAAGGCGTCAACTCGGACGATGACGACTATTGGGAGGTGTGGAATCTCGTTTTTGTGCAATACAACCGCGACGAGCAGGGAGTCCTGACCCCTCTGTCCAGACCGTCGATTGATACAGGCATGGGTTTGGAGCGGCTTACGGCGATTCTCCAGGGGGTGAAAAGCGATTATGAGACGGATCTCTTTGTGCCCCTGCTCCACAAACTGATGGAGTTGACCGGCCAAACGAGTGAGTACTATCAGCAGCATCTTGCCACCTATAACGCGATTGTCGATCATAGCAGAGCGGTGGCATTCCTGATCGCAGACGGCGTGCAGCCAGGGAATGGAGGGCGTAACTACGTATTGCGGCGGTTAATCCGGCGTGCCTCCTACTTTGGCAGAACCATCGGCTTAGAGCAACCGTTCCTGTCTCAACTCGCACAAGTCGTGATCGAGCAGATGGCAGACTGTTATCCTGAATTGCAGCGTGAAAAGCAACGCATCATCGACCTCATAACAAGCGAGGAGATTCGCTTTCAACGCACATTGGCAAAAGGTCTGCGTTTTCTGGAAATGGCGCTCGAAGATCCATCCTGCCAACATGACAAACTCTTGTCAGGTCGTGAAGCTTTCAAGCTCTACGACACCTACGGCTTCCCGCTCGATCTGACGCAGAAGATCTTGAGCGAGCGCGGCCTGCGAGTCGATCTCCAGCAATACGAAGAGGAGCGCGTTCGGCAGCAGCAACGTTCGCGCAACGCGTCCAATTGATTGAGGGCAAGCGCGAGGCCCCCGCTGCCCACGACCCGTCCCCTTGCCCCTACCAGTGCCCGCGAACAAGCAGACCCGAACGGAAAGTGCGATGTTGGGCCGAAGGGTAGGGGCAAGGGGTGGTGGTTGGGCCTGGGAGGGGGCCTCGCGCTTGCCCTCGTGCCTCAAATATAGTGGCGGCGTGCGGATGCAGATGAACACCTTCCTTCGTTGGAGACGAGCTTATTGTATAAGTTGTTTCGCTCAACTGTGGCTATAACCGTTTTGCCTCACATTTAACGATCAATTAAGCATCATCTGCACCGATGACTAACCCTTTATATTATAAGACTAGATTACATAATATCAGGCAAGCTGCATAGAAAAAGCTTGGATTGTAATGCTCACCGAAACGAACAGCGGAAGGTAGCAAGCTTATAAATTACGTTCAAATGGCTTAGCACAACCCTCCTGATACTGGCATCGATACGCTCTTCTCCGAGGAACAGCTTCAACAAATTCCCAAGAAATCCTTAATGAAGGCAGGTATGTTTATATTGTATTGTGTAAAGCAAGGAGAAAAAGCAGCATACTATCCCATTATCTGCTCCACCGCGACTCCCCTGCAAAACACGTTTGTCTGTGATGCATAGCCAAAGAGAGGAACCATCAACGACGATGCGAAAAAGAGCCTTTGTATCTTTCCTGCCTGCAGTTGTCCTGGCGATGATTGCCATTGCACTGCTCCCAGCCCTCAACAACAGCTCAGCCTATGCTGCTAGCAATGGTGCTATCAGCCAACCACACATGCTTTTGAAAAACACTGCCCAGAAGGCTATTCCCCAGGCTTCCAGCCAGAATATGGTCTATCATGGCGGGCCTGTGATGACCGGTAATGTCAAGGTCTTCTTGATCTTCTGGCAGCCAGCAGGGCATACATTCTCAACTAATTACAAGAGCTTACTGCAGAGATTCTTCCAGGATTTCGGTCAGACCTCCGTATTTGGCGTGATCCACCAGTATACCAACAGCAGTGGCGGCAATGCCCAGACGATTGGCTTTGGTGGCACATTCACCGATACCCGCGCCTATCCATCACGCGGCTTTGTCGTTGATAACGATCTGCACACCGAAGTGCGTCAGGTTTCAAGTGCTCAGAGATGGGCCGTCGGATTGAGCAGCATTTTCTTCGTCTACACCACCGCTGACGAAAAAGTCTGCTTCGATACCACGCAGAGCCAGTGCAGCACCAACGTCTTCTGCGCTTACCACGATGGCTTCACCAGAAATGGTTCGACCTTCTTGTATGGTAGCATTCCTGACGAGCAGGGCTGTGGTATTCCTGCCAGCCCCAACCATGATGTCTCCGCCGATGGCTCTATCGATGCCAGCTCGCACGAGGTCATGGAGGCGATGTCTGACGCCTTGCCCAATTCAGGGTGGGCCAACAATCAGACCGGCGAAATTGGCGATCCATGCGCACACACCTATGGCCCACGCGACGCCAATGGCGCTGATGTCGTTGCCAATGGCCATTCCTATCTCATCCAGCCAGAGTGGAGCAACAGGGTAAGCGGCTGCTCGATGAGCTAGGCTTTTCTCCCCGCGAGATTCGTGAGAGCGCCCTTGCATGCAGGGGCGCTCTTATTGCTGTATCCGTTCCTCATTCGTGCAAAGCACCTTCGAAGGTATAGGGCCGAGAAGATCAATGGTGTTGTGCCAGTGCCGCATCTTCCGCCGTGTAATCGAATGTCTGGGGATCGATCTGAGCGGGAGGGTTGGCGCGTTCCCACTCAATCGTACGTCTAAGCGCCTCGTCCTGCGCGACTGGCTCATGATATCCCGACACACGGCGGATACGCGTGCTATCCGTGACGAGATCCTGCCGCGTATCCAGATCAAGCCTGAGATGTTCTGGGAGCTGCTCCGACGGTAGCACCACCACCTTGCCCTGCCAGCCAACAGCCTTACCGATTGTCTGTATCCATGCGAGCAGAGAAAGGGCAGGCTCTTCGCCGACATTATAGACCTGTCCGGCTGTTTCCGCATTGGTGATAGTCAGCGTGATAGCCGCCGCGACATTTTCAACATAGGCACGCGTCCAGCGCCACGCGGCAGCATTCTCTGGCAGCAAGATCACGGAGCGTCCATCGTCCATGCGCTTAAGATATTCAAAGAGGCGATGCTGCCCATCGCGTGGCCCATAGACCATCGGCAAGCGTAGAATCGTCCCTGGCAGATCAGGCTCGCCCAGGATCGCACGCTCAGCGAGAATCTTATCGTACAGATCCATAAACTGCTGTGGATCGTCTGCTGTACGCAACTGCTCGCTGCGATACGGGTACAGCCGCTCGCGTAAGGGAGCATCCTCAGCTAAGGGAACGGGATCGGGCGGTCCCGGCTCCTTGCCTAGCAAACGCCCATAAGCGCGATACACATCCTGACTGCTCAGCGCCACAACGCGCCGTGCCAGCCCCTGAAACGTCCGCATCACCAGGCGAGCATCCTCCTCCCCAATCGGCACCATAAAAAGCACCACCTCAGGAGCAAACGCCGCCAACTCAGACAAAACTTGCTCAGGAAAAGCAATCAGCCTGCTAGCAGCCTCCCCATCATAATGAAAATGCCTCACCGCTTCAGGCAAATCGGCCTCATGCCGACCGCGATGGAAAACCGCCACCGTATGCCCCTGCTCAACCAGATCTCGCACCACAAACGGCCCAATAAAGCCAGTCCCACCAAGAACCAACACCCGCATAGCGCACTCCTTTCCTCGCAAAACAAATACATCGTCATCCCTAAAATCAACGATACCAACCCGCCCCCCCTTTTACAAGAGAAAACCCATGCTAAAAGCATAGGCGACGCAACGCATACGCAAAAGTTGACAGATGGGCAAATAGCATCTATCATCGTACTCATCAAACCCAATGCAAAAGGAACAAGCAGTGAACCCGGCCCCATTTGCGAGGGGCGGGTGCGACAGACCTCTTGAGCGTAGCCTCTCGCGCCGATCTACAGGTAGCCCCAGAGCCACCCTCACCAAAAACGCCCGTAATACCTTCTGCAAAAACGCCCCAAAAAAAGAGCCTCTCGCAAAAGCTGGTCTTTTCCCGCCTCCCATGCTATACTAGAGGCATAGCTGTTGAAGAGGAAAAAAGCCCGATAGGGGTATTGGAACATACTGCGTTCGTTGCTTCCACGCTAACAAAAGAAGTTGAAGAGGAAAAAAGCCCGATAGGGGTATTGGAACCTAGCTGTTTACAAGCGTGATATGTGCGTCTATCTCGTTGAAGAGGAAAAAAGCCCGATAGGGGTATTGGAAC
>DASTZT010000737.1:0-5621 GCA_035764225.1 Ktedonobacteraceae bacterium | reverse complement strand
GGCCGCGAATGGTGCCAGTGGAAGGCGCGTGACTGCCAGGTATTGGGCGACGAGGGTCGGGTTGGTATTGGAATACAGTACAGCTACCAGCCAGGCAAGAAAGACGATCTGAATTCTCCGTGTGGCGATAGGGATTGATAGCACAACGGTCAGCGTCGAGAGCACGATGCAATTGAGCAGCAGCCCCAGCGAACCTGACAGCATATTGCTCACCGTTGCCCCTTGTATCCCGAATATCGGGATGTGAGCATGATAGCCTGCCGCTAATAGCAGCATCAGCAGGAAGGTTGGTATACGCAAGAAGCCAGTCGCCAGGATCAAGCCCTGGACATAGGACGAGCGTGAGGAGAGCCGCGCCAATGGGGGATAGACGCGAGCTTGCATGGCGCGTTGGGTCATGACGATGGTGCTGAGGATCGCAATTGCGTAAAGCCCCTGGCCCGCCGTGTCATAGAAGTATTTGACGTTACCACCAAATTCCAGAAAAAAGGCGGCATACAATAGCCACACCAGGACGATATCACCCAGAATCCAGCCACTACGAATATAGCTCCTCAGCGTGAAGCGTGCTACGGTCAAGGTTGGTGTATGCCATAGCTTGCTGAGCGCCTGCGGTAAATGCGCCGATTGTGTTGAAGAATGAGAGCTACTCACGACTTTCCTCCTGACCCAACGCTGGCAACAACCTGAGCAGCCTGTTCTGTTGTTTGGATTGTGCCAACATAGACCTCCTCAAGAGTATGGCTGACCGGATTGAGCGAGGTGATGGCAATATTGGCGCTGACGAGTGCTGAGAGCACTGCCGACTGCGCCCGATTGGCAATACTGAGCCGGTTATCTTGCGTCTGGATGACGAGATCCGCAAGATTGAGCCGTTCGACGACATCAGCAGCGGACTGCTGTCCAGCCAGCACAATCGTCACCATATTTTGTGTATGTACCAGATCGCTGACTTTCCCGGTTAACAGTAAGCTGCCATGACGCATAATCCCCACAGAGTCGCAAAGCTCTTCGATCTCGGTCAGGTAGTGCGAGCAGATGAGGATGGTCTTGCCCTGTTTGCGCAGTGCGCTGATAATCTGGCGTATTTCCCATTGACTATGCGGATCGAGTCCGCTAGTAGGCTCGTCCAGGATCAACAGTTCCGGCTCGGTAAGCAGAGCTTGCGCGATGGCGAGCCGTTGGAGCATGCCCTTCGAGTATGTGCCGATGGCGCGATCCGCGGCTTGTTGCAAATTAACCCGTTCGAGCAGAGAATTGACGCGGCTACTGTTCGTCTGCTCCCATAAGCCGGAGAGCTGGCCCAGATAGGTGAGGTATGCGCGTCCCGTGAAACGATTCTCGAAGATGGGCCGCTCATGGACGTAGCCAATACGCGAGTGGGCGCGGGCAATATTTTTCTCGCCGAAAACGTGGACGCTGCCAGAAGAGGGAAAGATAAAGCCCATGATGATGCGCACCAGCGTAGATTTGCCTGCCCCATTCTCTCCCAAAAGCCCAAAAGACGTGCCTTCGTCGATAGTAAGCGAGAGATCGTGAAGCGCCGTAACACGCCTGCTATATGTTTTGCTCAGTTCGATACATTTGATAACCGCCATAGAAAAGTTCCTTATTGCTTATTATTAGGCATCAATTTTGCACTGTTGCTTGCTCCAGCGAAGAAGGCGCAGCATACTGCTGTACAAAGTCCGGCCTTGTTTGTTCCAGCAATTTGAGCATCCTGAACATGTAATCCGGTGCTCCACTTTTACGCGCATGTTCAAAGGCAGCTTTTGCCTCCTCATCGCGTCCCAACGCCGCGCAAGCCATCCCTACCCAGATGTATATGATGTCCTCATATGGTGCTATAACAATTGCTTGCTCAAACTCTGCCAGAGCCTCTGCGAATTGTCCACGCAGCCAGTAAGCCCAGCCACGACATCCGTGTACCAGATAATAATTCGAGTTCTGGGGATTTATGTCGAGCGATGCCAGCTTTTCCAGCCGCTCCGGCATCTCCTCATCCGGGCTTTCGAAACAGAGGATGCATACCTCCATCATCCAGTTGTGAACAATGGACTTCGGGTCAAGCTCCAGGCTTTTGCGGAAATCTGCCTTTGCCTGAGCGATGTCGTTCAAGCACAAGTATGTCTCTCCTCGATTATGATAGCTTGTAGCATGTGTCGATGCATATGTGGGCGCTAAGGCAATAGCGTGCTCAAAATCCTCCAAAGCACGTTGGTAGTCTTGTGAATGCATGTAGATATTGCCGCGACCATTGTAATAGGAGGCTACTTTTGGATTTAGCATCAGCGCGTGCTCAAAGTCTTGGAGAGCTAAGCGATAGTCTTTCATGTTTAGATATATAAAACCACGATAGCTATAAGCTTGCGCAAGCTTTGGGGCAATAGCAATGGCATGGTTAAGGTCCTGCAAAGCTTCTTGATATTGTCGGAGATAGCCGCGCATATAGCCGCGATCACTGATGGCCTGTGCAAAATTTGGGTGAATATTAAGAGCATGATCGAGGTCTTGCAAAGCTTCATGATAGTGTTGGAGACGGAAGTGCGCCGTAGCGCGATTTCTATAAGTCTGAGCACGGTTTTTATGGGCTAGCGCATGGCTTGGCATGAGTTCAATTGCATGGTTCAAATCCTGTATGGCTAGCTCATACTGATCGAGTTGGCAGTGGGCAACTCCTCGGTTATTGTAGGGAGTAGGAAGTTTTGCCTTCAGCGAAATCGCTTTATTACAGTCTTGAATAGCCTGTTGATACTTTCGCAACTCTAAGTACGCCAGACTCCTCATCACATAGAATGAAGAACTCCTTAGGTACGGCTTAAGCATGATAGTGAATAAAGCGGCAGCCCAGGCTGGCTTCCTTGCCCTAAGAATCAGGAAATTCCCTAATGTAACTGTAATCAGAGGCACAATTACGAATAAAAACACATAAAGCAAAAAACCAATCGCAATAAGATTATATATGGTCGAGGTTGTCAAAAAGATTCCTCCACTTCTTTTATTTCGCTCCCTTAACCTGGTAGATCACCAGCGTACCCAAACCGAAGTAGACAATCGTGACCGCGAACAGGGTGGTGTAGCCGAGATGATTGGGCAGTCCCTGCAAGATTTGCAGCAATATGCCGCCGATAGTGATGCCCACCACCTGCGGAAGAATGCCCATCGCGGACCATATGCCCAGGAATTTGCCCGCCTCGTCGGTTGGTGGCAGCACGTCGGTGGTCAAGGCCCAATCGACGCTGGTATAGGCACCGTAGCCGACGCCGAAACAGACTGCGCCAATCAGTGCGCCCGTTGGCGTCTGGAAGAAGATGAATAACAAACAAACCAGCGTCATCATCACGCCCGAAAGGTAAACCAGCCCTTTGCGTCCCCAATGATCGGAGGCCCAGCCAGATGCGATGGAAGTGGGTAGCGCCGCTACAAGCAGAATTGGCAGGAACTGTCCGCCGATAAACTGTTCGCCGGAGACGTGTAGCACATCGTCAGCATAATACTGCAAGAAGTAGAAGACGCCCCAGATCCCCATCATCACCAGCAAGCGGGCCAGCAGCACCCAGGAGAGATCAGGGTAGCGAGAGGGTTTGAAGAAAAATTTGCGCAAAAATGGACCCACGCTGAAACGTACATGCAGTTCAGGTGGCAGAGGAACCTCTTTAACCGTAATCACCGTATAGGCTACGAAAATGATCTGAACGAGAGCTATCAGTAGGAAAACCTGGACAATCTCGCTTTTATATATAGGAAGAGCATCTTGCTTGTTAATAATCTGACCCGCCACTACGGAGCCAATCGCAGTGCCGAGCAGGGTAAAGAGTCCGTAGAGGCCGGAGGTAACGCCGCGTTGTTGCGGTGGCACTTGGTCCGCGATGATCGCGCTCCAGGGAGCATTTGCCAGGTTATTGCTAAATTGTAACAGCACGAAAAGCAGCGCGAAGCTCACCAGCAATAAGCTGCGGTCGAGGCCTGGCGCGAAGGCGAAGGCGGCGAGCACGATGACATTGAGGATGGTGCCGATAATCAAAAAGGGGCGACGGCGTCCCATCCGAAAGGTCGCATAATCAGAGATGGCTCCCGTGAGCGGATTGACGATCACGGCCACAATCGTACCCCAGCTGACAACGAGCGGTAGATTGATCGATTTAAAGGCGGGGTCGAGCAGTTTCGCGACCATACTGGGAATAACGACCGCGAGCAGAGCATTCCAGTGAAAATTATTAGCAATCCAGAAAGCATTAATATTGATTTGTTTGAAGAAGGAAACGGGGCGAGGCTGCGCTCCGCTAGCGGCATCGGTGGCAATGCCCACGGGCTTATCAGTAATCTCCATGTTGCTATAACCCCTCATTTTAAGGAAGATAGGGAGACAGTTTATACATAGCTTATAAAGGCTTGAGCTTATTATACTGGCAAGAGGTTGTAGTGACAAGTAGGATGTTTATTGTGCGATAAATGCGTTTGTATCCCGAAGAAAAAATCCCTGCCGACGGCAGGGATTTTTTCTTCGGGATAACTATAACTTAGTTCCAGTTTTCGACGCCTACCTCTTCGCCCTGGCTCTCTAGCCAGCGTTCGACATCGATGGCAGCTCGACAGCCATCGCCCGCCGCCGTGACAGCCTGACGGTAGCGATGGTCGGTCACATCGCCCGCCGCGAAGACGCCAGGAATGTTGGTCATAGTGTGCTCAACTGGCACAATATACCCGGCCTGATCCATGTTGATGACGCCTTTGAAGAGGGCGGTATTGGGCTGGTGCCCGATTGCCAGGAAGACGCCCTGTGTCTCCAACATGCTCTCTTCGCCCGTTTTCAAGTTGCGTACCCGCACCCCTGTTACGGCATCGTCGCCCAGGATTTCCGTCACCTCGCTATCCATCAAGAAGCTGATTTTAGGATTTTTGTGCGCCCGGTCCTGCATGATTTTGCTGGCACGGAAGGTATCGCGGCGATGAATTAAGGTTACATGATTGACGTAGCGCGTCAGAAAGGTGGCCTCTTCCATAGCGGTATCGCCACCACCGATGACCACGACATCTTTATTTTTAAAGAAAAAGCCGTCACAGGTGGCGCAGGCGCTGACGCCGCGTCCCTGCAACAGTTTTTCGCTGGGCAGACCAAGCCATTTGGCGCTTGCTCCGGTCGCAATAATCACTGTCTCTGCTTTATAATCACCGGAATCGGTCGTTACCACAAATGGTCTTTGGCTAAAATCGACTGCAATCACATCTTCAGGAATCATCTCTGCGCCAAATCGACGGGCCTGGTGCTCGAATTTCTCCATCATCTCCGGGCCAATAATGCCCTCTTCAAACCCTGGATAGTTCTCAACTTCGCTAGTTAAGGTGAGTTGTCCGCCTGGTTGGTAGCCCTGGAACATCAAAACTGAAAGATTAGAGCGGGCCGCATAGATAGCGGCGGTATAACCGGCTGGTCCTGAGCCGATAATAATAACGCCATAAATTGTATTCATTGGGAGATCCTCGCTTATCCACAAGAGAAATGTGTTCACTTATGGTAACACGAGTCTGAGCCTCTTTATGCCCTCTTCTTATCACTTATCCGTCTACCTGCCCTTCGTGCTCTCACGAATACCGTTTTTCTCATGTATTGCCCAAAATGT
>DASTZT010000736.1:0-3229 GCA_035764225.1 Ktedonobacteraceae bacterium | reverse complement strand
AGGGGGAACCTTCTGCACTCGTAAGTCATAGAGTTTGGGGCGAGTTTGTCGGCCAATTTCCAGTACATCCCGGAAGCCCGCCGTCGTAATCAGTCCGGTGGATACGCCCTTGCGTTCAAGCACTGCATTGGTTGCCACGGTCGAGCCGTGTACTAGCACATTCAACTCCCCAGCTGCCGCCATCTGGGCCAACCCCTGGAGAATCGCACGCGAGGGATCGTCTGGGGTCGAGAGCACTTTGTGAACGCGAAAGCTGCCCTCTTGCAACAGGACGATATCGGTAAACGTACCCCCAGTATCAACGCCAACGAGTAGATCTGCCATCGCTATTCTTTATCCTTCTTCGCTCAGCCAACAGGCCGCTTCCCAGGCAATAAACTATCTTGACTAGCCTCTATCTTACCACAGAGATTCAGGCACAAAAATGCCTGGGCCAATGTCCAGGCGTTTAGGAAACGGGATCTGGGAGAGAGAGAACACAAAGGGAGTGGCAGATCCCTTTCGTACCGACCAGCGTTCAGCGCGTCCAATTTATTGCCCGTTCATCTCCGAACCCCTTGTCTCATCGTTCCATAATCACAGAAATCGTCGTTGGAGCCTCATGTGAGAAGAGATTGGGGAGGCAATGAATTGGACGCGATGGAATCGCGTCGGTACGAACTTTCGAGCATCAATTTTTAGAGTCACTTGATAGCCCTTAATACACGCTCAAAAAGATCGTCTCTGGGTTGTGCAGGTAATGCAATAGCGCCTATACGCTCAGCTTCTTGCTTGAGCCATTGCCCGTAGAGCCAGCTTACGCGGGCACGCTTCTCCTGAATACCTTGCTCAGGTTCACGCTGCAAAAAATTCTGGCGTAATTGCTCTTCGCTCTCTTCATAGAGGAAAACCGCCCGCACCAAGCCATTAAAAGAGGGCGAGGCCGCAACCATCGGCAGAATGAAATCCCCCTCCAAAACAACAGGTGCCAGGCTCTCAATATGATTGGCAATCACCGCCTCCAGAGCCGGAGCCATTACCTGACCAATGGCAATAGTGTGCTTGAGTATCTCCTCTGCCGACTGGTTTGCCGCTTCTGGGTGGGTACGCCAGTAGTGTAAAACAGGCTGCTCTGCCGGGGTGGTCATGCATTCGAGGATCACCTGGAAATCATCCACCTCCGTGATGCCAATCCCGAAATGATGGGCCAGACGATAACTGACGCTGGTTTTACCGGTGCCAGATGGGCCTCCAAGCAAAAGCACCTGCCATGAGCGTTGGGCAATAGCGTTGTTTATGACCGTTTTCCTCGCTTTCAAAAAGCATCGTGCTGCTGTTCACAGTATAGGGAAAGCAAAGCTTACTGTCGAGATGAAAAGTGAAGGGCATCCAGATGATGCCCTCCTCAAAAGCGTTGCTAACCTCAGCACCGTCCTCGAACGGGTGAGAAGAGCACCCAGAGGAACGCGAGGAAGAGACCACAACACGCGATAATGAAGGTTGTACGCAGGCCAAGAGCCTGACCCAGGACGCCCCCTATCAGAGCGCCAATGGGGAGCGTGCCTTCGCCGATAAACTGCATGCAGGAGCCGACGCGACCAAGCAACTCGTTGGGCGTGATCTGCTGCCGTAAGCTCTGCGTGTTCACGTTAAAGAGGGTATTTGAGATACCGAACAGCAATGACCCCACCACAATCACTGCTATCGTCACCTGGGCAGGCCCACCCGCTAGCGGGACGAGAAGCCAGCCCAGAGCCAGGGTGAAGGCGGAGAGCAGAATGATACGCCCAATGCCGAGTTTGCGCGTGATCCAGGAGTTGAAAAGCGAGCCAACCAGCGCACTCGTGCTGGCGATGCTAAACATGATGCCAAAGAAGAAAGCACCGAGATGGAGCACCTGCACAATGTAGAGCACGCGCACAACATCCATAACGCCACCAAAGAAGTTGAGCGTCGCGTCACAGGCGGCAATGGGACGCAGGAGCGGATCTTGCACGAGGATGCGCAACCCTTCGCCAAGATCGCGCCAGAAGTGGGGTATCTCTTTTCGTTCCGGGTGCTGCTCCTGCGTCCGAATCATGCTCAGCGAGCAGGCGGAGACGAGAAACGAGCAGGCATCGACAAGGATGGCTAAAGGAGCTGTGACCAACTGAATCAGCCAGCCAGCAAGAGCAGGTCCGGCAATCTGTGCCAGCAGATTGCTCGCTTCCAGTTTGCTATTGCCATCGACAAGCTGCTTGCGATCAATCAGTGCAGGCAAAAAAGCCCCATAGGCGACGTTAAAAAAGAGCGTCAGAGTGCCGACCAGAAAGGCTACGACGTACAGATACTCGATCCGCAACAAGCCGAGAAAGACCATCAGCGGGATCGAGCCAAGTAACAGCGCACGACCAATATCCGCCACAATTAGTAGCGGGCGACGCGGCCAGCGATCAACCCAGACGCCCGCGAACAGGCCAATCAACAGCGACGGCAGAGACTCCGCCAGCACGAGGAAGCTCATCTGGGCCGCACTGACATGCAAGACCAGAATGGCGGTAAAGGGGATCGCCAGGAAGGTAATCTGCGAACCAAAGAGGGAAACGGTCGAACCAGTCCAGAGCTTCAAAAAATCAGCGTGACGCCAGAGCTTTGGTGAAGGCGTTGTATTCATCATGAGTAATGTTTCCTTATAGAGCGCTTCACGAGCAGCAAAAAAACAGCATGCTACAAGACAATAGATGGGAAATCACGCCGCATGCCTGGTGAAAAGTCCTTAGAAATGAGATGAAGTGGTGAATATGCCAGGGGAAAAATGACGCAAGCGGATGAATAGCGAATAAAACAAGCAGACAAGCCTGCTCTCTCTAGCAAAGGTATCCGAAGTGCGCCATTTTTCGCCGCATAAGCGATGCGCCAGGCTTATGCGGCGGAGCCATCATAGATGAAGGACTCATGGTGTGATAATTGCGTTTGCATAAACTGATGTTACTATGGGTATTGCAAAGTTGTCAAGTACGGCTATCAGACCCCATCGGCTCTCTCAGGAAATGAAAGCACCGCGCCCATTTGTAGAACGAACTCAAGCGACTGCTGGCAATTCCAGAGTTCGGCCATCTTGCCGTCAGCGATCCGAATGAAGTCCATACCCTGAAAGACGACCTCCTTGCCAGTGGGGGGAAAGCCCGCATAAGCAACTCGATGCGTCCCACGCACCACCGCACGCAAGGCTACCATATCGCCTTCGCACAGCAGATGTTCAATTGTTACC
>DASTZT010000735.1:0-5851 GCA_035764225.1 Ktedonobacteraceae bacterium | reverse complement strand
GCAATTGTTGACCAATCGCTGTCAAGACAAACGATCTGCGCGTTATGTTGCGGCACTGTTGCGCTTAGGGATGCCTGAGTAAGTAGTACAGCCACTTGAGCATCGGCCAGCATGAAGGCCAGACGCTCCTGGGGATAAAGCGGATCGAGGGGAACGTAAGCGCAGCCAGCTTTAAGAATACCTAGCAGACCGATGAGCAAGCTGGCGGAACGGTGCATAGAGATGCCCACCCTCATCTCCGCCCTGATGCTCAGCCTTTGCAGGTAGTGGGCAAGCTGATTGGCGCAGGTATTCAACGTGTGGTAGGTGAGGTACATATCCTCAAAGACGAGGGCTATTTTGTCAGGTGTTTGTGCGGCCTGCTCTTCTATAAGGTGGTGTAGACAACGCTCAGCGGGATATGCTTGTTGCGTAGCATTCCACTCTATTAGCAACCGGTGTCTGTCTACCTCTGTGAGCAGTGGCAGAGCCAGCACATTCTGCTCAGGTTGGGCCGTCATGCCTTTCAAAAGAGTCTGGAAGTATGCTAACCAGTTTTGAATTGTTTGAGCCTCAAATAAATCGGTATTGTAATCGCATTCGACCAGCAGTTCGCGGCTTGACTGAACGATGTTCAGAGAAAGGTCGAATTTGGTATAGCCCGTAGGATTCGTCGCCATGCTGGCTGTGAGCGCAAACAGTTCTGGCGCTCCGGCGTAGTCCAGGTTAAACATAATATTGGTCAGTGGGAGTTGACCTGGATCGCGTGCGAGTTTGAGCCGTTTAACGAGTTTGTGGAAAGGATAATTTTGATGGCTGTGCGCGTCGAGCACTATCTGCCTAACCTGTGTCAGATAGTCGGTCAATGTGAGAGGGTGAGATATGCGACTGCGCAACGGCAAAAAATTGACGCAGTGACCAATCAGGCGGGTGCTACCCATAGCTAGCTGTCCCGCTGCCGGAATAGCGGTAACGAGATCATTTTGACCGGTGAGCCGGTGGAGCAATAACTGGAAACCGGCCAGCAGTGTGGTGAACAGCGTACAGTTCTGCTGCACTCCCAGAGTTTTTAGCGCGTTGTAAAGCGAGCCATCGAGCACAATACTTTGTCGTGCTCCCGCATAGGTTTTGATGGCTGGCCTGGGGTGGTCAGTGGGCAGATTGAGCGCGGGGACTGGAGCGACGAATTGAGCGGGCCAGTATTTTTCGTCTGCGCTCTGCTCTTGTTCTGCCTGCCAACGCACGTATTGACTGTATTGAGTGGGCTGTGGCAGTTGATAAGCTATCCCCTGGCAGTATGCTGAATATAATGTACTCAACTCATGTAGGAGCGTCCCGACAGACCAACCATCAATAATGATATGGTGGTAAATAATGGTAAGCAGATGATGTTGCTCGGCAAGCTTGAGTATGGAAACGCGTAGGAGCGGACCGCGTTCGAGATCAAAAGGGCGTTGCGTCTCTTCGGCCTGCCAACGGAAAATTTGCGCTTCCTGTTCGCTGCCACGCGTTGTTGAGAAGTCTCGCAAAGAGATATCAAGCGTCATCTCTGGCGCTATACGCTGGCAATCTCCCTCCGCGTTAAACGTCGTGCGTAGGGATTCGTGGCGTTGGGTCAGTTCTCGCCACGAACGTTGCATCGCCTGGACCTGAAAAGGTCCGTGGAAGTGCAGGGAAATTGCTTCGTTATAGGCGCGAGAAGAATCATCCCCCAGCTGTGCCATAAACCACAGCTCTTTCTGAGCCTCTGTCAGGGGAAGCATCTGAACTTTGCGAGGAGGCGTATCATCAGGTGGGTCAGGCGTATCCAGCAGAAAACCGCCAGCGCGCATTGCCGTTACCGCCGCCTTCACTGCGGTAACAATCGCCTCGATATCTTCATCGGTATGAGCGGTAGAAAGGAAGCAACTGCGCGTTTCAGAGACGTAAACGCCTTGATCCAGCAGGTGGTAGAAGAACAGATTCGCCTCAACAGCTTTCAACCTGGGAGGGAAGACAAAGCGGAAAAGTGAGCTGAACCGCGTTGTAAAAATAGGCACATGCTCTTGCTCGAAGTAATCGTTCAGCCTTTGAACGAGCTGCTCTGTGCGCAGATCGAGCTGTTGTTGCAATGATGGCCCATTGCGTTTGATCTGCTGCATAATGGCCAGTACGGCGGGCATGATATATGGGTGTTTGAAGTACGTGCCAGCAAAAAACGTCTGGACGGCTTGTGGATAAGACGTGTCTCCGTAGTTCCAGGAGCCGCCGTCAATGGCGTCCATATACTCGGCCTTGCCAGCGATCAGGCCCACCGGGAGGCCACCGCCGACAGTTTTGCCGTAGGTGACAAGATCGGCCTGGATGTCGAACAACGCCTGGACGCCACCAGGATGCACGCGAAATCCGGTAATGACCTCGTCCAGGATTAAGGCGATACCCTTTTCCTGTGTGAATTGTCTCAGTTGTTGTAAAAAAGCTTTGGGATGTAAATCGAGGCGGCGGCTTTGCGGTAGCTCGATCAAAATCGCTGCTAGCTCATGCGCGTGAGCCGCCAGTAGATCGAAGGTTTCCGGCTCTCCAAAATAGACGGCCATCACATCTTCGATCATGTGCGGTGGTATGCCTGGCGAAAGGGCCGTCGTCTGTGGTCGGCCCTGCATATCCTGCGCCCTTACCAGCACCCCGTCAAAGGAGCCGTGATAAGCGCCCGCGAAGAGTGCGATTTTGGGGCGGCCCGTTATGGTGCGTGCGAGGCGTAATGCCGTCATCACCGCCTCTGTGCCTGAATTGCAAAAGGCGACGCGTTGCGTTCCCGTTAGTTCACAGATCAGGGCCGCGACCTGCCCTACGCTGTCCGATTGCAGGCCCAGACGTATGCCGCGCCTGCTCTGCTCTGCCATCGCTTCCATCAAGAAAGATGGCGAGTGGCCGAAGAGTAGCGCACCGAAGCCCATCGCGATATCAACATACTCGTTGCCGTCGATATCCCAGACGTGCGAGCCTGCTGCACGCTCTACTACCAATGGATAGGCCAGTTCCTTTAAGACGGTGCTGAAGATAGCCGTTCCCCTGCTATCTGCTAGCACAGGACGGTAGGTCTGGGCGAGCGCCTTTGATTTCCCTGTGCGCCGTGTCAGGCGCTCGGTAAGGGCATCTATGGATTGTTGCTGGCGAGCGGTTAAGTTGGCTGAGACCTTTTTGGGGGAAGAGCGATATGGGACGAACGTCTCAGGATCAACCCGCAGGCTGGGAGCCTCCGCAGCCAGTTCTTTTCGCGACGCGGGCTGGGCAGACGCTGATGGTATCTGGGCCGGTTGGGCCATTGGTGTCAGGGTGGTTACGGTTGATGTCGCTGAAGCGGGGATCTTACCGTTGCCGGAGGACGGGGGCGCTAACGCGGCTGTATGACCGTTGCGCAAAAGCTCTAATTGTTGTGCCATGATCTGCGACATAGTTTGCAGTTGTTGTCCGATGATGCGCTCGATGGTGGTATTGTCGGTGGACTGCATTGACGCTACGCTTGCTGTGTAGCCTTGCTCCGCAGCAACGGGCTGAAGCGCGACCTGTGGGGCAGGTGGTTGTGGGGTGGTGGGAAGTGGCAGAGGAGGTTCCTCCTGGTATGTTTCCGGTGGCAACTTCTCTGCAACATACAAGGCTAGCGCCTCAATGGTTGAATATTCTTCTAGTAAGAGGCGAAATGGGACCTGGACGCCGAACGTATTCTGGATGATCTGGCTGGCTTGTAAGAAGAAAAGAGAATCGGCTCCCATTTCGAGGAACGTCATGTGGTCATCTATTTCAGCCAGATCTATCGCGAATAAACTGGCAAAAATCTCTCTCAACGGCAACAAAATCTTTTGTAGCCTTGTTGTCATAATTGATTGTTCAGGCATGGACGCGTCCTTTTCTGGTGGCAATGAAGAAAACTGCCCCTCGTTGGAAATCTGCTCTTTGCGAGCGTCTCCATGTTGGTATTTGTCGGCATTGAGCGTATCTGTAGAGGTCGCAGGCTCAATCCAGTAGCGTTTTCGCTCAAACGGATACGTTGGCAAGGGAATACGACGACCAGTTGAGAAGGCCGACCAATTTATATGTACGCCCTCTAACCAGAGTTTTCCCAGCGTGGCGAGCAAGCAGCGCATGTCGCTATCCTGGCTCTGCACAGGAGGTAACGATGAGAGCTGCATCTGATCTTTGCTGCTTGCCGGGTGTTGTTTCACCAGGGAGCTTAGTGTCTGACCGGGACCAACCTCTAACAGCAGGCGCTGCGGCTTTTGTAGCAACGTCTGTATGCCCTCGCTAAAACGTACGGTGTTGCGTAGATGCTTTGCCCAGTAGGCGGGGTCCGTTGCTTCTGCCCCAGTAATCCAGTTGCCCGTGACATTAGAGATATAAGGAATGGTTGGCGCTCGCAGACGCACTTTTTTCACGCGATCCATAAAGGGGTTGATAATAGCATCCATCATCCATGAATGAAATGCGTGTGAAGTATGCAGGCGACGGCAGACCACATTTTGTTGTATGAGGCGTTGTTCAAGCGTGTCTATGGCATCAACCGGACCCGCAACCACACTGCGGCCCGGTCCATTTGTCACAGCCAGCGAAATCCGGCTATTCAGTAACGGCGCTAATTCCTGCTCCGAAAGTGGCACAGTAAGCATCGCACCCTTTGGCAGGAGCTGCATCATACGGCCCCGCTCGGCTACTAATGCCAGCGCCTCCTCTAGCGAGAAGACGCCAGCCAGGCAGGCCGCTACGTACTCACCAATGCTGTGTCCTATCATCGCCTGTGGGTGAATTCCCCACGCCATCCAGAGCTTCGCAAGCGCGTATTCGATAGTGAAAAGAGCTGGCTGCGTGATCGCGGTCTGTTCCAACTGTCCATCCGTGCTCGTCCCTGCATCGGGATAGATGAGCGAGCGCAGGTCCAGCCCCAGGTGAGGAATAAGCAGTTGTGCGCAGCGATCAACCTGTGCTCGGAAGAGCGGCTCCAACTGATAGAGTTCTTGAGCCATTGCGACGTGTTGCGCCCCTTGTCCTGGGAATAAGAACACAACGGGCTGCTTTTCCGACTCCTGATGGGCTGTTGTGACGTGGTGAGGGTCCAGGGCAGCTAACATGCCTATCGCTTCGTCGGTGCTCTTGCAAACGAGCAAGCGGCGATATGGGAAACGCCGCCTTCCAACCTGTAATGTATGGGCAACGTCAGCGAGATTGAGGTCGGGATGTTGCCTAAGATGCTCGACAAGGCGAGTAGTAGTATGCTCCAACGCTTTCTCAGTTTTTGCCGAAAGCAGCAAAACCTGTTGAGGCCGTGTCTGTGTGGAAGCCTCAGACGGTGGAGCTTCTTCAAGGATCATATGGGCGTTGGTGCCACCGATGCCAAAGGAGCTAACGCCTGCACGTAGCGGACCCGTCGTAGATTGCCATGTGCGGAGACTCGCATTCACGAAGAAGGGGCTATGGGCGAAATCAATTGCGGGATTGGGCTGTTCATAGTGCAGGCTGGGAGGCAGCAGACGATGCTTGAGAGCCAGGACGGTCTTGATAAGACTGGCGACCCCGGCGGCTGCATCAAGATGTCCGATGTTTGTTTTTAGCGAACCGATGGCGCAATAGCCTGTTTTATTAGGGTGAGCGCGGAAAACTTTCTGTAGGGCGGCGATTTCAATCGGATCGCCTAGCTGTGTACCAGTGCCATGAGCCTCGATATAGGTGATAGTCTCAGGGTCAACACCAGCAATAGCCTGGGCTTCAGCAATGACTGCTGCCTGACCATCGATCCCTGGCGCTGTGTAGCCAATTTTGCCAGCGCCATCGTTATTAATGGCCGATCCTTTAATCAGTGCGTGAATAGTATCGCCGTCCGCGAGGGCATCCTCCAGCCGTT
>DASTZT010000734.1:0-4314 GCA_035764225.1 Ktedonobacteraceae bacterium | reverse complement strand
TCCCGCCGCTGGCAATTTTCTGGCGTCTGCGCGGCGTGATTCGCTTTCGTGTGCTCTTTCTGTAAAGCCTGATAAAAGGACGGAATCTATGAAATTGCCAAGCTATATCCAGATTGAACCTGTTGGACAATGCAACCTGCGCTGTCAGATGTGCCCGATCCAGTTTCGACAGGACGGCCCGCCCTATGGCCCTCCAGCGTTTATGGAATTCGAGACCTACAGCAGGATTATCGATCAATTTGAAGGCTTGCAAGAGCTGCATCTGCAAGGGCTGGGTGAGCCAATGATGCATCCGCGCTTTTTCGATATGGTGAGCTACGCGACAGAGAAAGGGATCAAGGTCACAACGAACTCGAATCTGACCTTACTCAATGATCGTCGAGCCGAACGCTGCGTCACCAGCGGATTAGATTGTGTCCACGTCTCTATTGACGCGGCAACAGCCGAGACCTACGAGCGTATTCGCGTGCGAGCACATTTTGAGCGCGTGGTTCATAATCTTGAGCGCCTGCTGACAGCGCGTCGGTGTCACGGTAGCCAGAGTCCCCGCTTGCGCTTAGTGATGGTGATTATGCGCCAGAATCTGCACGAGTTGCCCGAACTGGTACGGCTGGCACATAGCTGGTCGATGGAGGGTGTTTTTGTGCAGCATCTCTGTCACGATTTTGGCGAATCAAGCCTGCCCGCACGCTATCTCCCCATGCGTGATTTTGTGCAGCAAGAGACGTTGCTTGAGGAAGATCCGGCTCGCGTGGAACGGCATTTTGCTGAAGCGCGTGCTGTGGCTCGTTCGTTGAATATAGAGTTGCGCTTGCCGCATACACGCATGCGTCTGCACCCGCCCGGCACGCCAGGCCCACAACGCTGCGATTGGCCCTGGCGGGGAGCCTACTTTAGCTATCAAGGCTACGCTATGCCCTGTTGCATGGTTTCCACACCTGACCGCATCAACTTTGGCAAGTTCAACGGTCATGGTGCCGTCCAGCTCTGGAATAGCCCGGCCTATCAGTCGTTTCGCGATCAGCTCTCGTCCGACGTGCCACCGGAGGTCTGCCGCTCTTGCTCGATTTATTCGGGAACGTTTTGAATGGGGGAAATACAAAGGGTGAGCGAGCAGGGCAAGCGCGAGGCCCCCACACCCTCGCCCCTACCATCTCCGGTCGAACATGGTGAAAATCGTTCGGATGGGTTTGTAGGGGCAAGGGGTGGTGGATGGGCCTGGGAGGGGGCCTTGCGCTTGCCCTGGTGGGGTGTCTAATGCTGTGGGAGGGAACGGGCGCTAAAGCGGACGGGCTGAAGCTCGTCGCCACAACAGTTGATACGACATTTGCGGTCATTGTAGTTTTTGGAAAAGCGAGTATCAGGAGGGATTTTAGCGTATGTTTAGGGGAGCTGCCGTTGATATCTTGCTTCCGACGTGCAACCGTCTTAGTTCGCTTATTATGACGCTTTCGGGGGTGGCTGCCCAGACTTTGTGCAATCTGCATGTGATTGTGGCAGAGCAGAGTGTGCCATCGGTCGAGCACGAGCAGGTGATTCAGACGTTACGGCGCGTGATCGAAGCTCGTGGTGGCTCTGTCGAATGGCATGATCGCGGACCCGTTTACGGCATTGCTGAGCAGCGTGACTTCTTGCTGAAACGCGCAACCGCCGAGACGGTGCTCTACCTTGATGACGATGTGCTGATGGAACCGTGGGTTGTGGAGCGGCTGCTTGAGACGCTTCGTAGCGAGCGTTGTGGCTTCGTGGGAGCATTTCCGGCAGGTCTATCGCATCACGCTGATATGCGACCGCAACAGCAGAAAATTGAATATTGGGATGGACCCGTACGCCCGGAAGTTGTTGAGCCTGATACGCCACAATGGGAACGTTGGCAGTTGCATCGGGCCGCCAATCTCTATCATGTCGGACTGTCGCTGCCTCCGGGCCAGACGCGCCGCTATAAAGTGGCCTGGATCGCCTCGTGCATCCTCTATGACCGCGCTAAACTGCTGGACGTAGGCGGCTTCTCCTTCTGGTCGCGTTTGCCGCGCTACCATTCAGGCGAAGAGGTGCTGGTACAAAACTTGCTGATGCGACGCTGGGGCGGTTGCGCTATCGTCCCATCCGGCACCTACTATTCCCAGGCTCCCACCACCGTGTTGAACGAAGATGGTACGGTAGACGGACACGCGCTCGATTTGCTTGCGGAGATGGTTGAACGCTACGCGCCTCAATCCTCTACCACCAATGCCGAGGTGCTATGAACGATCCCTTTGCCCCCGGATTGCTAACGCGTCTGAGCGAGAAGCCGCGCAAAGTGGCTCTGTTGCGAGCTTCGCGTATCGGCGATTTTCTCTGCGCAACGCCTGCTTTTCGCGCGTTACGCTTGGCGCTGCCCGATGCCGACATCACGCTGATTACGTTGCCAATGCTGCGAGAGATCGCGCAACGCCTGCCCTACCTGGATCGTCTCGTGGAATTTCCAGGCTATCCAGGGATCGCGGAACAGCTTTTCGACGCAGGACACGCCATCCAGTTCTTACGCGAGATGCATGCCGAGCAATTTGACCTTGCCATCCAGATGCAGGGGACAGGCGTCAACTCAAACCCGTTTATGCTGTTACTGGGCGCTCGTAGGACCGTCGGCTTTGTGCGTCCAGGCGAAGGGGCTGGCCTATTGGATGCTGCGTTGCCCTATCCGAAGCACCTTCACGAAGTTCATTGCGTTCTCGCCCTGGCTACATTTCTCGGCATCCCCCAACAAGGCGAACAGATTGTATTCCCCTTGCATGCTGAAGATCTCAGACAGGCAGAATGCTTGCTAAAAGGTGCCGAGCCACCGTTGATAGGGCTACACCCATCGGCAAGGGACGAGGCCAGAAAGTGGTCTCTTAATCGCTTCGCAGCAACGGGATCGCTCCTTTTACGCAGGCATGGCGGCACGGTGATAGTAGTCGGGGAAGCGCAGGATCGCGAGCAAGGAGCTACGATAGCGCAAAGGATAGATGGCCCTTGCCTCAACCTGATGGGTCAGACCTCGCTCCTGACGCTCGGTGGTGTGCTCTCTCGGCTTGCGGTCCTGCTCACCAACGATAGCGGCCCCGCTCACATCGCCTATGCGCTCGGCACACCCACAGTCACCATCTTTGGTGCCAGCAGTCCCGCCCTCAACGGTCCATTACAATCCGGGCCATTTCGCGCTGTCATACACGAAGTTCCCTGTCGCCCCTGCGGTTATGGCGTTTGCCCCATCGGTAATCCTTGCTTGAAAGGCGTCACTGTCGATCAAGTGGTCGAGGCGGCGGAAGAGGTAATCTCCTTCCGATAGAAAAAAGGTCGAGAAGGGCGGTAGGGGCAACCCTTGCGGTTGCCCAGGGTGGGAACAAGTCTAGCAGGGCAGGGGCTAGCCCTGCCCCTACCATATGCTTACGTAACGGGTAAAAGCTTGCCGCTTTTCACATCGTAAATAAAGCCTGTCACAGTGATGTTATCGGGAATGAAGGGGGAAGCTTTGAGGGTGGCGATATCGTCGCGCACCGATTGCTCCAGGTCTTTAAAGGGCAGAAAATCGATGTGATCGGCGCTGGTGCCAAAATCCTGCTTGAGTTTGCCGCGCAGATCTTCGTTGCTAAAGGTGAGCATCCCGCAATCAACGTGGTGAATCACCACGACTTCGGTGGTGCCGAGCAGCTGCTCAGAAATAACCAGGGAGCGGATTGCATCTTCGGTGGCACGTCCACCCGCATTGCGAATCACATGGGCGTCGCCTTCTTGCAGGCCAAGAAAACGTGCCGGGTCCAACCTGGCATCCATACAGGTCAGAATCACTACCTTACGAGCTGGCGGCATCGGCAAATTCCCCTTCTGGAAGTTGGCTGCGTACTGCTCGTTCGCCTTACGGAAATCTTGCACTGTTGAGGTCATGAGGAGTTACTCCTTTAATTGTTGACTTAGTGAATTGATTTTACCAACTTTATTGTAGAAGGCGCTTCGTTACAGTGTCAAGTTTTGATCTCCTCTCTCACGAGGAAATATACTGCTATTGCCGCAATCGTCGTACCGACCAGCTTTAGCGCGTCCAATTTATTGCCACCCCTCGCCCTTTCTCAAATGAGGCTCTAACGACGACGCTTGCGGTGTGAAACGGTGAGACAGGAAGTTTGGAGGAAGGACGCTCAATAAATTGGACGCGCTGAAGCGAGTCGCTACGAAGGAATGGTTTGCTCTTCAAGCGGGAAGATGGTCGTAGGCTTTCCTGAGCATGAAACGTTGTTATGGGAATATAGTCAGACGAGGCAATGATATACAAGGGCTATGCTGTTATATAATAAG
>DASTZT010000733.1:0-4141 GCA_035764225.1 Ktedonobacteraceae bacterium | reverse complement strand
CAGGTTGATTGTCCTAAAAGCGTTTACGAGAGCATGGACAAATCGCTGGTAAGCTGGGACATTACTGAGGCGGGATAAGTCTATTGTGCGGCCTAAAAGTGTATAGAGTGTAGTAACCTCCAGGTGCCGTTGTCGAGAACGATGAGTATTTGCTTTGCCGACAATCATTTTAAGAGTCTGTTTGGGGTCAGAATCGTTCTCAACGAGTTTCGCCTTTAGGGGTAGACCAAGCTCTTGTGCGTTTTTGGATGTTCCCAGAGCCGCTCTCAATGCTTCAGGATCAGCGAGCATCCAGGCCTCGGTCATTCGTACTGGGACGATAGGTAGTACACAACGGCAGACATGTTCTTGCGCTTGCTGGACGAGCAAATACCCTGGATTAAAGCGTTCTTTCAAGGCTTTCTCTTCGGTGCGGTGGTCAGCATCTGCATGAACAATCAAGATATTGTAGTTCGCTGCACGACGCGCCGCTTGCAAAATGCATTCGTCTTGCTTCATTCCTGTTTTACTGAAGCTGATAGGGTCAACAGGTTTCACATCGATGGATTGTTGACCACTCCGGTTGAGATTTTGCTTAACGGTCCTGTGAATCACTTCTGGCAAGAAAAGTTGATCGGTAGGGCCCTCTGCATACAGCGCCACAGCTACATTTTTCATTACAAACTATTCTTTCTCAGTTTTTCACGAGCACTGTCCAGGTCGTGACTATTGAGATACTTTTCGATTTGGTGGCTTGCATAGGTTTCAGCCGCTTTATCTCTGGCTCCAGACGACGAGTCTAGGGTACTTGGTGCGGCTACTGGGGTCATCTGGGTGATTTGCAAAGCATATTTTTGGGGTACGACCCTTGTTACCGTAAATGTAAAAAGTAACGAATCTGCCGCATCTTCCTGGCTAATGAAAACTGGTGAATGAGTGGTAACGATTATCTGGCGCAAAGATTCATGTGCTTGCTCGAGATACGTGAAGTCAGTAGCCATACCCCGCAGCATATGGGCGATCTTCTTAAGGTAGAAAGGATGAACAGAGTTTTCTGGCTCCTCTAAACAAAAAACTCCTCGAAATTGTGGATCGTTCTTAAGAGCAGCCAGTGCCAGGAGGAGTAACGTACCATCTGAGAGGACAGATGCTGGAAATGTACGCTCATCCTCAAATTTTACCCAAATGGTGTACTTGTTCTCTTGAGCGTCTTTCTTAAGATCAATCCCAATCACATCGGGCACGAGGTCTGCTAGATCTCGGGAAACGTCTGTCAAAGTCAATAGATCTTCGGCCTGCATACGCGCAAGCATAGCCGCAAGGTTTTTTCCTTCTGGCGAGAGAGAAGTCGGTGCTTTGATCGAGCTTGAGTGTCGCAATTCTTCAGGATACAAACGGAGAAATTTCAAAGAACGCAGTTCTTCACGAGCGGCAAAAACGTGAGGATAGTCTACCTCATCTGTTCTACTTAAAATTGTGCGTTGAATTTCATCTGCATAGAATTTTTTGAGATTACTCTGACTATCATCGGGATAGAGGAAAATTACGGTATATTCTGTTAAGGCCGTTGCTACAGGTGTAACTGACGTAGTGATACGACCTCGTTCCAACTGTGTATTGATGAAAGTTTTTTGTCCATCGATAGGCTCTGGCAACCAGCTATTTTGGGCCGAAAGGTCATATCTTTTGCACCATTGATCTTTGTCTGGCTGAATAGAGCGCAGGGACTCATGTAGTACATATGGCCGTTCCAAGCCATCGGTATTTGCTCTGAACGCTATTGTAAGTTCATAGCGTAGCCTGGTATATTTGAGTTCAGCTTTTTGTCCTAACTCATCTTGTACCTTGCGATCCACCAACAACTCCACTGCGAAACGGATGTGGTCAGAGCGTTGCCCATTAGGGAACAAAGTAAATTGCTCGTCCGGTGAGCCGCGTAAGCCTTGAAATGCAGAACGTATGTCAACCTCGGCTAACTGTGATAAGAGGTAGAGGGCATCGAAGAGGTTGCTTTTGCCTGAGGCATTAGGTCCAACAAGTACTTGAAATGGAGCTAACTCGACTTTGAAGTCGAGGAAAGTTTTGAAGCCATCTATTTCAATCTGGGTGATCATCCTGGTTGTTTGCCCTTTTTGTGTAGCGTCGTATGACAGTTTTATTCTGCTGTGAGTATATCATATGTGAGTAAGTTGAAGACAGGGTCTTTCCCTCTCTTGGGGTGATCTCCTGATTAAAGCCAAAGGGAAAACACACATGTGTTTTCCCTTTGGCAGTTGTAATTGATCTGAGACGGCTCTACAGGCCGTTCCAACTACATCATATTTAGCACTCGCTATGCCCGCAGGTATAGCATTTGCGGCAGCCCTCCTCGTATACCATTGTGTTGCAGCCACAGTGGGGACAGAGGTTGCCGGTAACGTTTAGATGGCTCAGGTTGAATGGCTCACCGGGATCACTATGCCCGTTGTCATTGCGCTTCGGCTCTGCTGGATCGTCTTCCGCGGGTTGCAGCGATTCCAGGTGGAGTTCGAGCGCACGGGCTACTGCATCGGGCATTGAGCGTACCTGCTGTATGCCGAAGCCAACGGAGCGACTTCCTCCGATGCCTCGAAGGTTTTCCGCAATCTCCTGCAATCGGTCGGTCTGTGAGAGCGGGCTGAGTACACGTAGATTGAGCGAGATCAGCCGTCCGAGCGCCTCTGCCAGAGCTGCAATGTCGCTGCCAGCCTTGCCAACGTTGACAAAGACCTCCAGCGGTCCCTGATCGTCGCTGTTAATCGTGACGTTAATCTTGCCCTCCGGCGCGCTGATCTGACGCGTGTAGCCCTGGACGACTGGCGGGCGCGGCTTAATGCCGTGCTGGATGGAGGCTACTGGCTGCATCACCGACGCTTCCTGCGTCTGCTGTTGCGTTGCCTTCTTCTCATCCTCAACGCGAGTGAGCACCGCATCGCGCGAGCCGTCGCGGTAGTAGGTAACGCCTTTACAGCCCATCTCATAGGCCAGACGATAGAGCGTCTGCACCTGCTCAACCGTGTGCTCATTGGGCGCGTTGACCGTCTTGCTAATGCTGGAGTCGGTGTAACGTTGTACCATCGCCTGGACGCGCACATGCTCTTCAGGCGTCAGATCCTTTGACGAGACAAAGTAAACGGGCGTTGGTGCGTTGACATGCTTATCGCGCCACTCCTGGAGCAGTGGGTGATACAGGATATGCTCGCCTGTGCGGTCCCGACGAATCATCGCGAAATCGTACACCGGCTCAATGCCTGAACTAACGCCAGCTAGCAGGCTGGTTGTCCCTGTCGGAGCTTGGGTGAGCAGAACCGCGTTGCGAATGCCCTGCTTGCGAATCTTCTCCTGCACATTCTTCGGCAGCCGTTTGATAAATTTTCCCTGTATATACTTATCGCGCTCAAAGCTGGGGAACGAACCTTTTTCAGCCGCGATATCGGCAGACTCTTCGTAGGCGGCATCGCGGATCGTCGCGTAGATGCGCTCGATGATCGGCAGGGACTCCTCGCTGCCATACGCGATCTTCATCTTAATCAGCGCATCGGCCAATCCCATCGTGCCCAGTCCGGTGCGGCGCGTGCCCAGCTGTGCCGTTGCGTTCTCCTCGATAAAGTATTCGTTGGCATCGACCACATTATCCAGGAAGCGCATCGCCACCTTGCTCTTCTCGGCCAGCCGCTCCCAATCCATCTCTCCATTTTTCACGAAAGCCGCCAGGTTGAGCGCTCCCAAGTTGCAAACTCCGAAAGGCGGCAGGCCTTGCTCCCCGCAATTATGTAAAGTAATTCCATTACCAATGAATAGGTGAGCTTGTGGCTCTGTAAGATCGTAGACTATTTCTTCACCATCGGGAGTGAGGCTCTCGAAAGTTGCAAGGAAATCTTCCTGGTATGGACCACGTTTATAATTAGCAAGCAATGCTTCAAGCTTATTCTGCTTTTCAATGGTTAAAAAGCCAATTTGTCTTGCGAACGTAAGCAGGTTGCCTCGTGAAACCATGAGGTCGTGGTATGCCTGACAATCATATGAAGCTGTGCCACCTTTACCATCTGGAAGCTCTCGCATCCCTTGCTCACGGCGATTCTTGTAGATGCATGATGCAACACCAAAATTCAACAATAGCCGTTGGACGCCTTCGAGCAATTGC
>DASTZT010000732.1:0-4560 GCA_035764225.1 Ktedonobacteraceae bacterium | reverse complement strand
GATCCCGTCGATAAAGCCATCGTCGTCCTGTTCGTGGACCCGAATGGACATATCCAGATGGAGCGAGGGATAGGAACGTTCCTCAAGGGTTAAACGAGGAGAAATAAAGCCAGACAATCATTAAGAAGACGAGATCTCTTAATGATTGTCTGGCTTTATCTGTCGTTCCAACTCCTCCAACGTCACACCCTCGATCTCAACCGTTTTCTGGCGGCTGGTGGTTCCGCGCACGATGGTGATGGCACGCTGAGAGATGGCGAGGCGCTCGGCCAATAGCCCGATCAAAGCTTTGTTGGCCGCTCCATCGACCGGAGGTGCCTTCAAACGCGCTTTAAGCGTTCCTCCTGGCTCCCATTCCAACGCGCTTTTGCTGCTGCGAGGAATGACACGGACGCTGATGCGCATCCCCTACCAGCCTCCTGGTAGGGCCTGGAGCAGCAGCAATTCCAGCGTTATCAACATAAACCAGGCGATGAGGAAGGATAGGTCTAACATTCCGACTGGCGGCACGTAGCGCCTCAATGGCCTGATAAATGGGTCCGTCACATAAGCGCAAAAACGGATGAAGGCGTATCTCTCATCAAAACGGAACCATGACGCAAAAGCCCGGATCAACATTGCAATGATAATTAGCCCGATGACAATGCGGATGGTCCAGCTTACGATTGGAAATGGGAGGGGAGGCGGAACAAACATACATTACTCCTGTACAGTTCGTACGTCAATGAATGTGAAGCCCAGGAATTTACGCCGCTTGATCTCTGTGACGCGCACACCCGCAAGATCGGGGAGGGTCGTGAAGTGCCGCTGCACATATTCGCCCAGGGGGCGAGCTGCGGCCCAGCCTGCCAACGAGGAGGCGAGAGCTGTTGTCACACGCGTCCGCGTCCGACTGGAGGCCATGCCAAGCAGCGTGCCGATGGTAATTAAAGAAACGCCCACCGCTAGATTGGTGCCGCAGTTGGGATGAATAGCCAGTTCCGCTTCTCCATTCTGAAGACGGCGCAATGCCTCGTCTAACGCCTGACGGAGCAACCCCAGGTCTACATCGCCGAAAATGATAAAGCCGTCGGAACTGGAACGGGCGCTCACACTTAAAGTAGGAATAAGGCGACTTAATATAGTAATGGTCGCGTGCTCCAGAGCATGATTTTGCCGGATACGCCGACTGAACAATATATCATCTAACTTCATGTGATATCTGCCTTTCAGGATGTGTTATACGTTCACCAAAAATTGCCCGCCCGATACGAACAATCGTTGCACCTTCTTCAATCGCTACCATATAATCATCGGTCATGCCCATTGAAAGATGTTGCCAGGTATACTGGGGAAGCTCGTCGCGTAAGCGGTCGCGCAATAAGCGCAGAGCGCGAAATACGGGGCGCACCTCTTCCGCATCGGCTACCAGGGGGGCAATCGTCATCAATCCCTGAACGTCGAGATGGGGCAGTTCGGCAATCTGACGAGCCAGAGTCGGCGTTTCAGCCTCATCCATCCCCTCTTTACTCTCTTCGTCCGCAATATTGACCTGGAGCAAGATCGGGAGCCGGACCGCGTGCTCTTCTGCATGATGATTCAGGATTTGAGCAAGGTGGAGGCTATCGACGCTATGGACGCAATCGAAATTGCCCACGATTTTATTTGCTTTATTGCTCTGCAAATGTCCAATCATATGCCAGCGCAGATCCTGAGGATGAAATGCGGCAATTTTTGGGAGCGCCTCTTGTACACGATTTTCCCCAAAATCAACCACCCCTAAAGAATGCGCTATCTTCACCAGTTCTACAGGTCGTGTTTTTGAGACTGCCACCAGCGTAATCTCGTCCACATTACGTCCCGCTCGTGCTGCTGCTCTGGCAATATGAGAGTACACTTCGGCAATATTGGCTGCCAGGCTCTCTCGTTGGCTTATGGAGTGGTCATTCATGGCTGCGATCTCTCAACTAGTTGACTGTAGGGGCAGGGCTTGCCCCTGCCCTGTTAGCTTTCAACAATGTTTCGTCCTGCCGACGAGGACAACCGCAAGGGATTGCCCCTACTTATCTCTTACCATTATATCAACTTTGGACACTCTGCGTTTAATCTTTTAGCGCCATAATGACGGGGAAGCGTCCGGTCTTACTATTTTCTTTGCGATGGGAAAAAAAACGGGCGGTATTGCAGCCAGTACAGATCCCGGCAAGTTCGATATGTTCGGCAGTCAGTCCCGCCAATAGCAGCTGTTTGCGGTTGGTCTCCCACAGGTTCAGATAGATAGCGGTAGCATCGGGCGAGGGTAAGAGGCAAAAGGTCGCCGACTCGCGCACCAGTCCGCGCCATTTCTCCTCGGTCGGCATGGTATCGAAAGCTTGCTCGCCCAGAAAAATCTCGCGCACCGTTGTGGTGATTTCATAGCAACACTCGCCGATTGACGGCCCGATGCCCGCGAGGATATTTTGCGGTCGGCAGCCAAATTGCTCGCTCATGGACTCAACCGTTGCGGCTGCAATGCCCCTGGCCGTGCCGCGCCAACCGCCATGCGCTATCCCAATGACCCGCTGAACCGGATCATAGAACGTGAGGGGGACGCAATCGGCAAAGGAGAGCGCAATCGCGACGTTGCTCTGCCGCGTAATCAGCGCGTCCGCCTGACGAATCGATGGCTGCGTCCAGCTCTGATAGTAGTAGGAGTGCTGGGACCAGTCGGTGCGCCATTCGTCCTGGGGATCGAAGGTGGCAATCGCCGCGCCGTGAACCTGCCAGAGCGTAACGCAGGGGGAGTCGGGCATGTCGAGCGCACGCAAGGTCAACTGGCGATTGCGCACGACGTTATCAACGCTATCGCCACCCCCTTTGATCGAGGTTGAAGTGTTCAACGAACGGTAAGGCTCCTCACTGTGGCCGCCCTGCCGAGTAAAAATGCCGTGTGTCAGATTGGAAAATTGCGCAAGATGGTGAAATTGGAGGTAAGACAAATCTTCCCAGGCGTGTTCGATCAAGATGACTCCCTCTTTGTAATAAGTATTGTTGGGCATATTGTATCATAGTTCAGGCTGGCTTATCCTGTTACATTGCAGCTCTGGGTATCATTTAAGCCAAAGATGCGGTTGATAAAAGGCTCAATGGCGGTGCAATGCGGAATGACGACATCCTGATTCGAGCCGACGGAAGGATCGTAGATGGAGGCATAATCGCCAAAATCCTGATCGCCTGAACCTGGCCCCAATGTGATACGTTGAATCGATTGGCCTGTCAGCGTGCGTCCAAAGTTGGCAAAGGCAAGCATCTCGTCCTGGCTGAAATCGGTATAGACGTTGCCGATTAAATCCTTTATCAACCCCGGAAGATTATTCAGGATGCTCGTAACCGTCAGCTTTTGCTTCAGCGCCTCCAGTACCTGCTGTTGGCGCTGCGTCCGCCCGATATCACCCACCAGATCGGCATGGCGCGAGCGTACATATTCCAGCGCCTGCTCGCCCGTGAGATGCTGAGGACCAGGAGGCAGGTAGAGGCGTTTGAATGCGTAGGGATCACCAGGGGCCGCGCCCTTCCCGGTATCGTTAGGATATGAGTCGTCAACAACGGGATGGGTCACGTCGATATCGACGCCGCCTAGCGTGTCAATGACTTTGGCAAAGCCTGACAGCCCCACCCAGGCATAGCGGTCAATCGTGATCCCGTAATCCTTTTCTATCGTCGAACGGGCCAGCTGCACACCACCTTCAAAGCTGTTACTCTGATTTACTCCCAGCAGAAAAGCCTGGTCAATTTTATGCATGCCGTTTCCTGGCACCGAGACCCAGGAATCGCGGGGGATGGAGACCATATAGACAGTATTCTGCACAGTATCTATATGAACCACCATCATTACTTGAGTCAGGACCGCCGGAAAGCTGTATTTCTGATCGTTATCGCTGCCCATCAACAGAATATTCCAGGAACGCCCCTTGATAATATCGTAGGTAGGTGTCGTATTGACCGTCGGTTCATCTTTGCCGCGTGCCACCGGACGAATAAATTTAGTAATAGGCTCGCTGATAGTCGTCATATAGTAATAATAGCCTGTGCCAATGATGCCACCGATAGCTAGCAATAATAGCAAGGAAAGCGTCAATATAATGCGGCCCCTGCTTGCTTTACGCTTCTTCCCTTTTTGGGGTGGTCGTACTGGTAATGCAGGCTGAGCTTCCTGCTGTCGCTTCTCGTTTGACTGTTGCGCATCATCAAATGATGTAGCTAATTTTTTCGTCGTTTTATCTTCCATAATAATTTTTTCCATGTGATATTTCCGACAGCGTACTTACAGAGAACCAACAGGTTGGTAGCAAGATCGAAAACTGGCCTTTTTATCATGCCTTTAAGCATAGTATAACCGAGATATATCAAGAAAAAGTCAAATATCTCACAACTTAAAGAAATCTTGAGGAATCGCTTCCCTTGCTGTATCCTTCCTGATAAAAGCTACTTTATGGGATATCTCGCCTCCTTGCTCAGCAAATTATCATTAGCACAAAAGGATCAGCTTTTTATATTTCGGGCATCTATACGTTGATTATTACATAGGGATAACACGTATTT
>DASTZT010000731.1:0-3161 GCA_035764225.1 Ktedonobacteraceae bacterium | reverse complement strand
ATTCCATTCAGAGATTTGCCTTATGATGATCGGTATAAAAAATATCATTGGATAACTCTTGATCTGATCCGTAATGAAGAGCATGATTTCCGACCTGAGAGTTACCGACCGAAATTTGGCGTTGACAGGATCAAAGTTGGAGAGATAATTGACACTGGGAAAAATAGGGATTGGGCCGAACGTAAAAAGTATGCCCTGAAGGAAGTTTTCACTTCAATGAAAGAGATCATACGGCTGGCGAAAAGCCCAGAGAAAAAATCGCTTGCCACCCTTAAACCGCGTGAGATCATTGATTTCGTGATTGAGGAAGATGAGCGCGATTGGAAGCAGAAATGGAAAGATCAGCTTCTTCAATACAATTTGTTCGATTTAGATGAAAAAGGCGAAGGCAAAGCGCGAAAAGTTCTCCCGAAGGTTCCTTACAAATACTCATACAAGTTTTTAACTGTAGGGGATACCAAGCCGAGGACACTCATGATAGAAGATTGGGAAATCGGGATGCTGTATTGGAATTGCCTCCGTCGATGTAATGGAGATGAGCAAGAGGCTAACCGTCTCGTGAAGGCAAAATACTTTGATGAGTTTTGTCTAAAGAAAGATATCCATTTGTTTCTAGGAACCAGCTTACAATACCACCGAATAGCTCCAAATCCGTTTATGATTATCGGGGTATTTGTTCCTCCCAGGCCGAAGGTCAATGATGACAAAAATGTGCCACCGAGCACCCTTAAAATAGAGGGAGTCCAGCAACAATCTTTGTTTGATTTATAAAAGAGAACATAGCCTGCATCCACAGCTTCCCCAGCCTTGATATCTACCACCAGAAAGGTCCTTTTAGGGATACCCAGCGCAGGCGCTTTCGCAAATGAATGTCTGATGTGGTTTCAACCCTTCTCGCCATAATTTTCTGCCTGCATCGTATAGAGCTTCGCATAAGTTCCCTGACATGCAAGCAGTTCAGCATGCGTTCCACACTCGCTGATCCGACCATTCTCCAGCACCGCAATGCTATCGGCCATGCGTACTGTGCTAAAGCGATGCGTAATCAATAAGCAGGTACAGCCGTGCATCAACTGGCGAAACTGTTGATAGAGTTCGTATTCAGCTTGAGCGTCCAGGGAGGCGGTAGGCTCATCCAGAATGAGCAGATCGGCATGGCGGAGAAACATACGGGCCAGCGCGAGCTTCTGCCATTCGCCGCCAGAGAAGTCTACGCTCTCCTGGGGACTTGCCAGCATCCGGCTGAGGATGCTTTCATACCCCAGTGGCAAACGTTCGATACGTTCGTGGATACCGGCTTTTCTGGCAGCCTCTTCAATACGCAGACGGTCCTCAATCTGGCAAACATTGCCCAGGCCGATATTGTCATGCACGGAGAGGTCGTAATGGGCAAAATCTTGAAAAATCGCCCCCAGATGCTGACGCAACTCCCCTGGATCGAATTTGCAAATATCTATCCCGTCCCAGAGGATCTGACCTTCAGTAGGATCATATAGGCGTGTCAGCAGTTTGACGAGGGTGGTTTTTCCCGCTCCGTTGAGACCGACAAGAGCCAGACATTGATGCGCAGGCAGAAAGAGATCAATGTGGCGCAAGGTCCAGGGGTGTTGCTCGCTATAGCGGAAGGAGACATCGCGGAACTCGATTCCTGTGCAGAGGGGCGCAACGGGACGAGGTGTGGGGCTGATCGATGAGGATTGTGGCAGCGCCAGCAGCGACGTATATTGGCGGAAGAAACGCACATTCTCTGGCACGTTTGTGAGCGCCAGGATCATACCGAACAGCGTTGCCTGAACGCTAGAGACTGCGCTGGTATAGAGGGCCATATCGCCCAGGCTAAGATAGCCATAGAAGGTCTGCAAGACGACATAGACCGACATGCCGCCAGAGACTAGAGCCGCCAGTATTGCAAACACGACATTCCAGCGGAGTTCCCGCTTTTGCTGCGTTACCTGGGCCTCGTTTATCTCTTCGATAGTGCGGACATATTTGCGCAAAAAGTAGGAACCCAGTTCAAAAAGGCGCACTTCTTTAGCAAAGTTTGTCCAGGTTAACACCTGCCCATAGTAAGCGGCCAGACGCTCTTTATTCGTTTGCGTGAGAATCAGGCTAAACCGCTGGCTGCCAAAGCGCAGTTGGATGTATAACAGCGGCAGAGCGCCTACGAAAATAATCAGAGCCATCAAAGGCTGAAGGGCGAGCAGGAGACCTAAAAAGGAGCCGAGGGTCACAAAACTTTCAAAGAGGGCCATTGATGTGCTCAGTAACTGTTGCGGCCCGGCTTGCGCGTTATGCGTTGCTATCTCGATGGTATCATGAAAGGCAGGATCTTCGAAATACGCCAATCCCACAAACCCGGCGATTTTCTGATACATCCTGGTTTTGATCATGATAGATAACTTGAGATTAAGTCGATTCTGGAAGTATTGGCCAGGAGCAGTCAGAACCTGGCCTATCAGCAGCGTTCCAACCTGTGCCCCCAGCAAGAGGAGCAGGGAAGGCAGGGTGGCTGCGGCAGTTTGTCTCTGCTGAAGGGTATGCGCCAGCAGATCAAAGAGTCCTTTGGCGATCCAGGCTGTGAGAAGCGGGACCAGTCCCTGCACACCTTGAATGAGGATAAGCGCAAGGACATACCAGGGCTGAGCACGCAATAGCAGCAATGCCATCTGGGGAATCGTTTGTAGAAGCTCTATGAGCGCCTGCCCCTTCTCTTTGAGCTTAAGAGCGATACTCTTCATACGGCTCCCGCTGCGAATGTTCCAACAGTCAGAAACATGGATACTCTCTTTCCAGCTATCAATGGTTTGGTGAGGGATGGAAGTTGGCTTTAGACAGAAGGAAGCACTGCATCATCCATAGGGAGCAGTGCTTCCTTCCTTTCGCTTAGCAGCAGCCCGAAGGACACCTGACGAGATGGGTGCCGTTGTTGCAGTCCGCTTGCGAAGGGGCATAGATCAGCGTTTTGAGCGGGTTGCCGATGCTACCGCATTTCCCGCTACAGGTAATGCGACAGAGAACTTTGGCACCACAGGCAGAGGCCGTGGTATGAGGAACCAGACGATTCATGGCGGCATCGAGCAGGAAGCCAAGCGGATTACTGAGTTGATCCAGTTTCTCAAAAAGGGTATTCATAGCATCAATTTCCTTTCTATTGTGTGGTT
>DASTZT010000730.1:0-3481 GCA_035764225.1 Ktedonobacteraceae bacterium | reverse complement strand
CGACGACACCAGCATTTTCAGTGCTGTGCTCTACCAACTGAGCTACCTTGGCGCGTGTACTGGGGCTACTATAACATGTCTTTTCACGAACGTCAATAGTTCCGCAGCCACCAAAAATAAAATTCCTATCCCTCCCATTTGTCTTACCGGATCTGGTCATTTATTGCTATGTTTCACTATGTTTCATTGTGTATCACTGAGCTATGCGTTACTATACACAACAATGCACGGTTGGTTGTGTGCAGTTTATGTGCAGGTGCTGATCGGCGCTTGTATGGTGAATTATTTTGTACGTGGAAAGGAAGAGGCACGTCTGTATGATGAATGGTGGACGGAGGATTCGGCAATTTTTTGAGCATCATCGTATAGCGAGAAGCGTAGTGGCATCAATTTTAGTGACGTTCATTCTGGGCCTGGCTTTATGGACTGGCTCCTTTAGCCACAATAAGGCAAGGGCAGTTTTCCAATCTCCACCTGCTACTAGTAGCCGTCAGGTTGCCATTCAAGGATCGGGAAATTATTTCCCCTATGGGCAGTGTACTTGGTGGGCTAATGAGCGTTACCATCAATTGCATGGGATCTATGTTCCCTGGACAACCAATTCCGATGCGTGGCAATGGGATATGAGAGCTTACGATTTCCATTGGACGGTTTCTGACACGCCCACAATAGGAGCGATTGTCGATCTGCAACCGTGGGTGCAAGGAGCTGGCGGGCTGGGCCATGTTGCGGTAGTAGAGAGCATTCTTAGTGATGGTCGTGTGGTTGCCAGCAATATGAATTGGGGGTCCAGTCCCTTGCAGGTAACCTATGTAGAATTTTTCCCTGGCCCTGGTGTAGCCTTTATTACAGCGTAGGCCAGTGCGTATAATACAAAATGAGGACGGATACTTGCTATCCGTCCTTCTTTTTGAGCTGGATATTGTGTTATTTTAGGAATTTGATGGTATGGCGCTTATGGTCGGACTGGCGGTCTTTTTATCTTTCTTCTCCTCCATCTCGAATAACGGATGTGTGATAAACCAGCTCTGGCTATCGAATGGTGGCGTTCCCGGTTCGGGGTGTATGGGTTTATATGTCCCGTCTGCTTGTAGCTCCTGTGCATTGACGGTATCCGCCAGCATTGGCTCGATCATCTGTTTCAGGATCGTTTCGCGCAACAAGGCGGAATCGATGGGGAAGAGCGTCTCTACGCGCGTATTGAGGTTGCGTTGCATCATATCGGCACTGCCCAGGAAGATCTCCTCTGCTCCATTGTTACTAAAGTAATAGACGCGACTATGCTCCAGAAAGCGTCCGATGATGCTGCGTACCCGAATATTCTCACTGATGCCGGGAATGCCCGGACGCAGGCTACAGATCCCGCGTACGATCAGATCAATACGAACCCCGGCCTGCGAGGCGCGATAGAGCAGGGTAACAATCTCCGGGTCAGTGAGCGCATTGAGCTTAAAGATGAGATGTCCGTTGCCGTGCTGCTCCTGAATGCAAATCTCGCGCTCGATGCGCTCGATGATCCCGCGCCTCAGCCCGATAGGAGCCACGAGTAACTTGCGGTACGTATTCTGACGGGAATAGCCGGTGAGCGAGTTGAAAAGCGCCGTGACATCGGCTCCAATATCAGGTTGACAGGTAATTAAGCACAGATCTTCGTACGTCTTCGCGGTCGTCGCGTTATAGTTGCCGGTTCCCAGGTGAATATAGCGGTGCAAGCCGTCCGCTTCTCGCCGCACCACCAGCGCGACTTTGGCATGCGTCTTGAGGCCGATCAAGCCATAGACAACGTGTACTCCCGCCCGCTCCAGCTCTCTGGCCCATCCAATATTATTCTCTTCGTCGAAACGCGCCTTCAGTTCGACCAGGACCGCGACTTGTTTGCCATTCTCCACCGCTTGCAGCAACGACTTGACCACCGGGGCATTCCTTCCTACCCGGTAGAGCGTTTGCTTGATCGCCAGCACCTGGGGATCTCCGGCAGCGGCACGAATAAAATCGACGACACTATTGAAGCTATCATAGGGATGGTGCAGTAAAACATCATGTTTCTGGATGATAGAGAAGATGTCGCTCCCTTTCTGTAAAAATGTAGGCACTCGTGGCACGAAGGGGGGATCTTTTAACTCAGGACGGCTGATTTCATGTAGTTCTATCACATCTCCCATGCCGAGCGGCCCGTCAATCACCGTCAGGTCGTCGGCAGTAATCTCCAGGTTTTCCAGTAGTAGACTACGGATACGAGGAGGCATAGAGGGGTTAACGGCGAGATCAACCACAAGACCAAAGCGGCGTTCGCGTACTTCTTGTTCGATATATTCCAGTAGGTCGGAGGCATCGTCCTCTTGCAGCTCGATATCGGCATCGCGCAAGACTCGGAACGGATAGGATTCCCATACATCGAAACCGGGGAAAAGCATGCTCAAGTTGGCGGCAATAACCTGTTCAATCCAGACGAACGTGAAAACTTCTGCTACATCTGTCTGTGCTTCGGCAACCGGAACGCGTACAAAGCGCGGCAGCGCAGGAGGAACCTTGAGGCGCGCGAAACGTTCTCCGCGACTATCGGTAATTACCACTGCCAGATTCAAGCTGCGGTTGGAGATATGCGGAAAAGGATGGCCAGGATCGACCGCTAGAGGCGTTAGCACTGGCAGAACCTCGTTTTCGAAGTAGGTACGCAAGGCGTCGCGTTGGCAGCTATCCAGTTGTTCATAGTCAAGGATATAGATATGTTGCTCAGCGAGAAGTGGTAAGAGCTGGTTGCGCCAATAGCGTCGTAGCTCCTGAACCAGGGGTGCCGATGATTGGCGCACCTCCATCAACTGCTGTTCTGCGGTTCTTCCGTCGGGGCTACGTACCGGGGTGCCGACCGCAATCTGGTCTTTCAAGCCCGCCAGGCGGATCATAATAAACTCGTCAAGATTGGTCTCGAAAATAGAGACAAATTTCACGCGCTCCAGTAGCGGGTGGCGGCTGGATTGCGCCTCCTCAAAGACGCGGCGGTTAAACTCGATCCAGCTCAATTCACGATTAATATAGAGATAGGGCTGCACAAGCTCTGGCGGTACTTTATTGTCCATGATCCAGGTAATCCTCAGATTTTTTCGGCGTTGTCGTTATATTCTTATATAATACCCTTTGTCCTTTTGTAGCAACAAGCCAGATATTCCTGGCCTGACTTCGAAGAAATCGCATGGTTGGTGGTGTTAAAAAGTATAGCTCTATCGAGTCCAGATGGCAAGGAGGCAATGAAAGGGCCTGATGTACGTCAGGCCCTTGCTGAGATGCAGTTGGAGGCTGATAGCCCGAATGTGCAAAGAGCTAGATTCGTCTTGACAGCAGGTAAGTCGCTGATGTATTATCCACAAGTGGGGATATCATCCCTGTTCTTTGGGAACTACGGGCGGTTGCTGAAATTGGTAGACAGGACAGACTTAGGATCTGTTGGTGATGAACCGTGAGAGTTCGAGTCTCTCACCGCCCA
>DASTZT010000729.1:0-11846 GCA_035764225.1 Ktedonobacteraceae bacterium | reverse complement strand
ATGATGCTCTTCACCTTAATGGGGATTATCGATAAGATCGGGGTTGAACGCGGCAAGCAGATCGATACGCGTGGTCGCCTCTTGCGCGAGTCGGTCAAGCAATTGATCGAGTATGAGCAGCAGCAGGCCAAATGGAGCAAGGGCATGCCGACCGAGCGCGAAGTGGTCCGTTTTCTCAGCGAGGTTGCTTGTGCTGCCCGTTGGGCCAATGATCGTAATGCCATTCAGTTGCGCATTTCAGCCCCTGCAGCCATCGCTGGCACGGGTACGCGGGTAAGAGCGAATTTTGATGAACTGGCTGATGAACTGCGTTTCTGGCTGGATGAACATCCGGCCAAAGGGCCATTTGATGTTGAGGACGATGAAGCGTTTCATGAACCTTATGAGGATCTGGCTCAGCTTTTACAGTTTTCGTTGAGCGCCTCGCTGATTGAAATCAGTGCCAGTGGCGTGCTCAGCTTTCGTCACGAGCTGATTACCGAATATTTTGTGGCTGAATATTTCTTCACTGCCGATAGTAAAAAAGGTGTGGCCTCTCTGCCCATCCGTGAAGAGTTGTTAGAGAACGTGGGGCGCTGGAGCGAGCCGGTCGCGATCTGGGCCGGTCTGATGAACAATCCTCTGGTGCTGGCAGAACGTTTTGGCTCTCTGGGAAGAAGCAACCCCGCCTATGTGCTGCAAGCGTTGGCCCTGGGCCTTGTCTGCATCGGAGTATTATGGACGCCTCCGCAGGCAGAGACGCAGCGCACGGTTGTCTTGCCCCCTGGCATCGCCGAGGCGCTTTCCATTGCCGTGCGCAACAAAGCTGCCAGGGAAGAGCTGGCGCGTATCTTTACACGTTGCGCGGAAGAAGGCGGGCAAGAAGTTTATCGCTCGCTGCTCCCACTGATTATGGTGGAGGGAGTTGATGAGCTGCTCACCTTGCTGGATCAAACTATCGTCCCCGATCTGCTCCTGACCCATCTGCAAGATGCCATTGATGATGTTGCGTACGAGTCGCAGGTCAAGCGCATTACCCGCGTATTGGGACGTTTTGGCAGCGTTGTGGTGGATAGAGTGGCGCAACTGGCCCTCCCCGCGCCAGAGAGAAGCGTGAGGTTGCGAGCGGCTGCCATCAATATCCTGGGTGGCACAGCTGATTTTCGCGCGGTCGATCCGCTGGTAGCTCGCTTTAGCGATGCGGATAACTTTATTGTTGAGCGTGCCACTAACGCCCTGATTCGTCTTGGGCCAGAGCTGACCCTCTCGCGCGTCTTGCAAGAGCTGGAGAAGCGCACTCCAGGCCCGTTCACCAGACGCATCCACTGGGCCGCACTCTTAATCCTGGGCCGTTTCCTCGATGAGCAGGATCTGCGGCGGCAGGTCTCGTTGATGCAGTATCAGCGTATTCTGGAGAGCATCGTTCCGGTGCTCACCTCGAACTATCAAGCGGAGCCGGAGGTGCAGAAGCTGGCCCGCGATATCCTGGTGCGTCAGGGCAGCAATGCGGGGGGCGTGGGTACACGCGATAATCGCTGGGAAAAAGCAATTGATGCTCTGATCCAGTATCTCCCCTCGCAAAACGAGGTCGCGGCGCGTAACGTCATCCAGGCGTTGCAAGAGATTGGCGATGTGGCAACGCCACATTTACTGACTCAGCTACAGCAGGCGTCGGAGCTTGTGCGCTTGCGCGTGACCGAAATTTTTAAGGTTGTGCGTGATGTGCGGGCCTTGCCACCGTTGCTACGTCTCATGGGCGATCCCTCGCCTCTCGTGCAGCAGCAGATTGGCGACGTGCTCCAGGTCTATGCCCCTGATAGCATCTCAGGCTTAATCGACCTCGTACACAATGGACAAAGCGATATGGTTGCGGAGCACGCGGCGCAAATTCTGAGCAGCATTGGCGAACCGGTCGTTGAGCCGATTATCGGCGTCCTATTTCATATCGTGCCAGCTCGCACCCGCTTCCTGGTTCAGGTGCTGGCCCAGGTGCATGACCCGCGAGCGGTTCCCGCGCTGATTACCTTGTTGCAGGTGCCAGGCATAGAGCCGTTGCTGGCGATTACGGTTGTGCGCGCCCTGAGCCAGTATCCCGATCAGCGCGTCGTTGCTCCCTTGCTCACTGTGCTCTCTTCGTCCAATCCTCAACTCTATGAGGAGGGGATTGATGCGCTCAGCCAACTGGGAGAGATCACTCTGGATGGCCTGTTTGCCACCCTGGATGCGCCTCTCGATGCTGGCATAGCGCAACGTGTGCGACGGGCCATTCTGGGGATGATGCCCTTCCCCGGTGAGGCGCTGATCGCCTTACTGGAGCAGAGCAGCCGCGCTCAGGCTCAACAGATCATGGCGCTCTTCAAAACGAAGGGAGCGGATGCTGCTCAGGTGCTGACGACACACCTGTTGCATAAAGATGAGAATGTGCGCGAATATATCCATCAGGCGCTTAATGAGATGCCGGGGCCGCTTGTGGTGCCAGCTCTGTTGGATGTGCTGGATCAGCCTGCGTTGCGTAAGGTTGTTAGTGCTTTCTTGCTGAAGTATCCTGATGCAGCGATCTCGCCGCTGGTGGATTTACTGGGTGAACATGATCGGGGCGATGCCGCAGCCGCTATTCTGCCTCAATTTGGCCCCAAGATCCTCAGATCGCTAATCTCTGGCCTGGATGATGTCAGAAGCCTTGCTCGCGAGCGTGCGCAGGGCATTCTTGTGACGTTGGTACATCAGCAACAGAATCCCCAGGAGATCCTGCGGGATATCGTGCATCTCTTTAACCCGGAGCCTCCAACACGAGCGCGTGATGCGTTGCTGCACGTTCTAGCAAATGAACTTGCCGATTGCAGTATTCCCGCCCTGCTCGATGGTTTGGAGGATGCCTATCTGATTGAGGATGTCTCCGACGCTTTTACGCTGCTGGCTCGCAAAGGAGCTTCGCAGCAAACCGTGCTGGAAAGTTTAGAACAGGCCCTCTATGTGAATGAGAAGCGACGCGGGGCCGCAGATGCGCTGGTCAACATTGGCGCTCCAGCCGTGCCGCGTATGGGCGAGCTGATTACCGCGTCAAATCAAGCGGTAGCAAAAGTGGCGCAATATATTCTGCGCGAGATTGGTGTGCCCGCTCTGCCCTTCATCTGGACGGCGCATAGCGATCTCAGCAACCCGGAGCGACGCGATGCCGCCTTAGACATTTTCCATAGCATGCCTACCGCAGTTATCAAAGACGCATTGGTCTCGCAACTGGTCAGTGATCGACCCGATGATATTGCGATGGCGGTGGCGCTCTTATTGGAGCGTATTCGCGATGAAGCTGAGCAGCAGTATGCGGATCAGGTCATGATCCCGGAGCTTGTTGACTACGTTCAGGCTCATACTGTAGAAAAAACGAACCTGCGCATCATCGCCTTGTTGCTCTTGCTGGGCGAACGTGTAATCAAAGACCACTTTATCCAGGCTTTAGAGGATTTGCAGCAGCCGCGCAGACAAATTATTCACGCGCTCCTATTGTTAGGGGAAGAGACGCAGGAAATCCTGTTTGACCTGTTTAACGATCCCGATACAACCATAGAAATGCGAGCGGAACTGGCGACGGTGCTCGGCATGGTCTCGGCTCCTGAAGTGGTGGCTGAGTATGCGCAAAATATCAGCAAATATGGCTTATCCGCCTCCAGAACTAGCCCATTATTCCCTGAACAACTGGCCATCTCGCTGCACGCACTTGGTGGATTGCTTGCAGGAGGACATTGGAATGTGCGTAAGATTCAAGAGTTGCGCGATGCGTGTAAAGATGGCAGCCCTGCTCGTGAACTCTTCAATGTCTTGTTAGGTGTGCGCTATGAGCCACAATTGGCTAAACTGCAAAATGATCTACAGAGTGAACGTGATACTCATAAGAAAGAAGTATTGTCGTTAGGGAAACAACTGCTGGAAAACCAGCAGCGCACCCAGACCCTGACCGAAGAACTGGAGCATATTCGTCAAGAGCATGGGGTACGCAGTGATGAATTACATCAGGCAACGCGTGAAAAAGAAGCTTTGCGCCTCAATTTTGATCGAGTGACAAAGGATTATAATGTATTAAGTAGTCATTTTGAGCAAGCAATGCAAGAAAGAAATGCGCTAAAAGAAGAGTTTGAGCGGTTGAACACCCGGTTGGCACAGGTGCTTCAGGAGAATCAGGAACTGCATCAAAACAATGCGCAGCTTATCTGGCAGCTCAAGCATCCGTGAACGCGATCAACGTAGGATAAGTCTTGTAGGTAGGTAGATGAATGTGTGCAAGGTGTGTGAGGAAGCATTGCTATGGCTGCGGAGCGGTATCAACGACAGCAATTACTGGGCCAGGGGCTGATGAGCGAAATATGGCTGGCCCATGATATCTATACAGATGAAGCTGTCGCACTCAAATTGATGATAGCCATTCCTGAGGACGATAAGCGGAACCAGAAAGCATTTGAGCGTTTTCATCGTGAAATTGCGATTGCGCGCAGCTTAAAACATCCGCATATATTGCCCATTCTCAATTATGGGTATATGCAGTATAAAGGCCGTTCCGTGCCGTTCCTCGTTTCTCCCTATATGCAAGAAGGTTCCCTGGCCGATCTGATCAAAGACACTCCCCCCTGGAAGTTCTGGACGCTGGCTCAAACGGTTGATACGATCACCCAGGCGGCGGAATGTCTGTGGTATCTGCATACGCGAGAGCCACAGATTATTCACCAGGACGTGAAACCCGGTAATTTCCTGCTCCAAACAGTGCGCAGTTCGCAGCGTGCGGTGCATCTGTATCTGTGCGACTTTGGCATCTCGCGTTGGCGGCAATCATCATCGGCGATGGCAAGCGAACTAATCGGTACGTTTGCATATATGGCTCCAGAGCAGGTCGAGCGACGGGTTGATCCGGCCTCTGACCAATATGCCCTGGCCGTTATGGCTTGCTATCTGCTCACGGGAAAATTGCCGCTCCAGGCTTCAACCAACGAGCTGTATGCGGAAGCACATTTGCATGAGCAGCCTCTGCTCCCTGGTGAACTAAATCCCGACCGCATCTTTGCCCCTGAGGTTGATGCCGTCTTTGCTCGCGCTCTAGCCAAGCATCCGCAACAGCGATTTCCGACGATTATGGCTTTCGCTCACGCGTTGGAGCAAGCAATCAGGAAACAAATGGAAGTCCGCGCCATCGCCAGGACCGAACGGGCCAATCCTCTTTCGATAGAAGAGCCAGCGACTCACGGGAAAAGATCTGCTTCACGAGTTTCGTCGCTGCTGGTTGAGCCAGAAATTCCTATAGCCATAGACCTGCCCGATTTTAACGAAGATCGCGTCCTTGATGAACCGCTTCCGGCTAAACCGCTGAAACCCGCGATGGCTGCGGTCAGAAATGGCAGCATCGCTTTACCGCTCCAACCATTACAGGAGTTTGCCTGTTATATGCTTTCAGCTCGGCCAAAGGTATGCTGCTGGTCGCCTGATAGCGCTGTGCTTGCAGCCGTGCTCTACGGGAACGGGCCTTTACTGATCTACCGCGATGGTAGCAGCCAGGAGGTGCGAACGCCAGAGGCGCATCGTGCGGCCTGCGTGAGCTGGTCGCCGGATGGGCGTTTTCTTGCGGTGAGCGCATCCGGCACAATCCACTTCTGGGATAGCGTGCGCCAAATCACGTTGCCGTTGATGCTGCCATGCCAGGTACGCACTATTGATGGTTTAGATTGGTCCAGCGACGGACGGCTAGCGGTGTGGGTAGACAATCAGATCCGCATTTATGACCTGCCACCGTCTGATTTGCTCCCATTGACGGTCAATCCCGCCGACGCACGCAGATCGTCGGCAAGGAATGGCCTCTCTTCGGCTCAGTCATTGCAACCTTCACAGATATTGCCAACGGGCAAAATGCTCTGTGGGAACATTGGCGTCTTGCGCTGGTCGCCCGATGGCAGGCAACTGGCAGCTGGAGCAAGCAACGGAGAGTTGAGATGCTGGGATATCGGCTACCAAACGGCTGTCTGGCAAATAGTTGGCCCTGGGCAGAAAGTGAATAGCCTTGCCTGGTCGCCCAATGGCAGGCTACTGGTCGTGGCTTTTCGCGATAACCGCGTGGCAGGGTGGGATACTCATAGCAGAAGCAACGTCTTTCTCTGGGAACATCTTCCCGCCATGCCCCGGATGGTTAGCGTCTCGCAAGCGCAACAGATCGTGATCTCCACTGGCGAGAAATGTTTGCTCTTTGGCCATCCCCACGAAGCTTTTCCCTCTACCGTCCTCCCCGGTCAGCTCCTCGCGTCCTGGTCAGCCACGAGTCCAGAACTTGCCACCTTAAGCGAACAGAACGAAACCTCGCTGGTGATCTGGATGTAGGGGCAGTGCCTTGCGCCTGCCCTGCTCGCTCGCTCGCTGGTGATCTGGATGTAGGGGCAGTGCCTTGCGCCTGCCCTGCTCGCTCGCTGGTGATCTGGACGTAGGGGCAGTGCCTTGCGCCTGTCCTTCAGTCGTGCGAAGGCAAGCGTAAGGCGGTGGTACCTGCGCTTGTATCCACCGCGAATAGCTTGTTCGTGTACAGAGAGGAACGAACCGAACCAGGAGAGAGTCTTCTAGCTGTGATGAGAAAGAGGAATGTACCTATGAGCCATCATGGAAACGGCAATAATGATGTAAAGCTCTTGAGAGACAAGCTAAAAGGTATTCACATTGCTATGATGACGACCGTAGAGCCAGATGGCTCGCTGCATAGTCGTCCGATGGCAACCCAGGATATAGAAGCTGACGGTGTGCTCTGGTTTTTAACGCAGACGAGTGCGCCCAAAGTTGGGGCGGTGCAACAGCATCGTCAGGTTAATCTTAGCTATAGCAAACCGGAGGATAACCTGTTTGTTTCCCTATCTGGCGTTGCTGAATTAGTGCATGATCGCAAAAAAATCAAAGATATGTGGAAGCCTTTCTTCAAAGCCTGGTTCCCTAACGGAGAGGACGATCCCGACCTTGCTTTGTTAAAGGTGCATGTTGAGAGTGCTGAGTACTGGGATGCGCCATCGGGGAAGATGGGCGCTCTTTACTCTGTCGTGAAGGGATTAGCAACGGGAGGCAAGGAGCCTGGTGGCGAAAATGTGAAGCTCGATATGAAATAAATCGAGTGGTATACCTGTCACACAAAACAACGGCGCTGTTTTGTGTGGATGCGCTGTTCGGGCGAGAGGAGCGATGGGGACGTTCCTCTCGCCCCTTTTTGTGCCGCTATAAGCAGCCTCAGCCTCTTGACAATCAGGTGCGTCAGGGATAGGATGGTTTCATAAAACCGTGAGCACTGGTCCCCTACGTCGCAGCCTATAGTGTTATTTGAAGTTATGAGAGGAGCGAACCGTGCCTGACAAGAATCATACAAAATATCTCTTGACAGAGGATGAGATGCCTCGTGCATGGTACAACATCATGTCCGATATGCCCAATCCTCCATCTCCGGTGCTACACCCTGGCACAAAACAACCCGTGACTCCTGACGATCTGGCCCCGCTGTTTCCGATGTCCCTCATCATGCAAGAGGTGAGCACTGAACGCTACATCGAAATACCGGAGCCGATTCGCGCTGTCTATCGGCAATGGAGGCCGAGTCCGCTCTTCCGTGCCCGTCGGTTAGAAAAAGCCCTGGATACCCCTGCCCGCATTTATTATAAATACGAGGGCGTCAGTCCTGCGGGTAGCCACAAGCCCAATACGGCGGTAGCGCAGGTTTTCTATAATAAGCAAGAAGGCGTTAAGAAGCTGTCAACTGAGACGGGCGCTGGCCAATGGGGATCTTCGCTGGCGATGGCGGGAGCCTTTTTTGGTGTCGAGATCGAAGTCTTTATGGTCAAAGTTAGCTATCAGCAGAAGCCCTATCGGCGCAGCTTGATGCAGACCTATGGCGCTACCGTCCACGCCAGCCCGACGAACCTTACAGATGCCGGGCGCAGCATCCTGGCCAAAGATCCAGAGAATATGGGTAGCCTGGGTATTGCCATTAGCGAAGCGGTGGAGGTTGCCGCCAAAAGCGGTGGCACAATCAAATATTCGTTGGGCAGCGTGTTGAACCATGTACTGATGCATCAGACCGTGATCGGAGAAGAAGCCTTGCTTCAGATGGAGAAAGCGGGCGACTATCCTGATATCGTGATTGGCTGTACCGGCGGTGGCAGTAATTTTGCCGGTCTTGCCTTCCCCTTCATCGGTGAAGCTTTACGCAATGGGCGCAAAACGCGCTTCCTGGCTGCCGAGCCAATGTCCTGCCCCAGCCTGACCAGAGGCATTTATGCCTATGACTTCGGCGACACCGTCGGTATGACCCCGTTGGTGAAGATGCATACGCTTGGTCACGATTTTATGCCGCCGGGCATTCACGCAGGTGGGTTGCGCTATCACGGCATGTCTCCCTTGATTTCGCAGTTGCACGACGAAGGGATCATTGGGGCGGAAGCCTATCATCAGAATGGCGTCTTTGAGGCCGCTGTGACCTTTGCTCGCAGCGAAGGTATCGTTCCCGCGCCGGAGGCCGGTCATGCTGTGCGAGCTGCGATGAATGAAGCCCTCAAAGCTAAAGAAGCGGGAGAGGAGAAGGTGATCCTGTTCAACCTGAGCGGACATGGCTACTTTGATATGGCAGCTTATGACTCCTACTTTGCCGGAAAACTGCAAGATTTTGCCTATCCTGAAGAGGCCGTCGCGGCAGCTCAGCAGCGATTGCCCCAGGTCGTCTAAAACCATCCTGACGAGAAGGTAAAGGTTTATCGTCTTTTATCGCTCTTGTGGCGAAGGGGTTGTGAACGTTCATCAATAACGTTTCACAACCCCTTCGCTTTTTTCTAAATATTGGTTTAGCCTCAAGGTATGACGGCAGCGGGGTACTTTCCAACGAACAACTATATGTACAATATGATGACTGGCGTCGAGCCATCGTATCGAGGCCGTCACATTGCGCTGGCGTTAAAGCTGCTCGTGATCGAATGCGCTCGTAGCTATGGGGCAGCGTACATGCGTACTAATAACGATTCAGAAAATGCGCCGATGCTTGCGGTCAACCACAAACTGGGCTATCAACTCCAGCCCGGCAGGTACCTGCTGACACAAAGTTTGCTCTGAGCTGGTTGTCACAGGATCTGATTGCCACAGGGCCTGGTCGCCACGACAGGCTACAGCATCATCTATATTGCCGCACGCAACAACTCGACCACTGCTGCGGCACAGCCCCAGGAGAGGGTAATACCCGCCCCGCCATGTCCGTAGTTATGGAGCAGAAGGCGGTCAGGAGCAACGCGCTCGGCTTCAAGGCGGATCGTGGAACGTACCGGGCGCAACCCGCATTGCACGCTCAGGATATCTTCAGGACGAATGCTGGGGAACTGTGGTGCAATGCGGCCACAGCGTTGCAGAATGGCTTGCGTCTCTTCCGGGTCAATCTCTGTGCTTTCGTTGTGCTCTTCATAGGTGCCGCCGAGAATGATATCGGACGTGCGGGGGACAATATATGCCAGCTTGTTTGCTCCCTCTTCATCTACCACGCCCATACGATAGCCATTATGTTTAATGCGTATCGTCTGGCCTCGCGCCGGGTGCAGATCGTGGTCGCCTACCAGCGTGCATGCGCCCAGTCCGCTACAATTCACCACTATCGCACTGTGCTCGAAGGCTTCCGCCAGACTGGTGATGGAGCGTTGGATAATCAGACCGCCTTGTGCCTGAAAAGTTTGTACCAGGTAGTCGAGGAAGATGCGCGTATCGATAACGGGAGCCTCAAAAATATAGCCATCTGGATAACCCGGTGGTAACTCTTCTTTGTTAGCATGACGAAAGCTGTCCACGGCAGCTACCCACCAGGGGTCCGCGCTTGGGATGGGCTTAAGCTCCATAATGGTTGCCATAAAAACGCCGCATCCTTCGCTGTGCTCTAAGCGTTTGAATTCCTGGAAGGCGACTTTTCCCCAGGCCGTAACTTTGTCGATTGGATAAGCCTTGTAAGGGTACCAGATCGCGGCAGCGATATTCGAAGTTGTGTTGGGAGGCAAATCCCTGGCCCAGGCCTGCACGCTATGCCCTGCTTGTAGGAGGCTGATTCCTGTCGTAAGACCAGAGATCCCGCACCCAATAATGAGTATATTCACCTGTTACTCCTCTGTAAATATGGGGTGTCCCTTCGTTTATTTGGCAATAATTAACTATATATCATGTCGGTCTGTGCTGACCAATTGTATGCATTTTTATCGAGAACAAGTCATAAAATCAGGTCTTGACTTAAGGCTGTGATACCTTCTCGAACTTATATACCGGTAAAAAAAGCATCTGTATTCAATAAAGGGGGATTTTTGGCCTACTCCTACTTGACAGTAACGTCTATTACTAATATACTGGTTTAGGATGGCTAAAAAAAGTTTTTAGGTGAGTAAAAATAGGGCTAATAGCAAAAATTGGCTCTATAACAGCGTTGGCAGAAAAGCTATTCATTTAGGTAGGGGTATACTGGTATATACATCCAGGATGATGAAAGCGCGTTTGCAAAAGGGGAGGACACTATGCACTCCGAAACTCCAGAGACCGTATCGCAGGTAGGGAATGGAGATAGGGAAACAGTTCGTGTGGCTGCTGAAGTGCTTAGTGGAAAGAGCAAAAAGGGATTTTTTCGGCGGTTATTGCCATTTCTTGGGCCTGCGTTTATTGCTTGCGTGGCCTATATCGATCCTGGTAATTTTGCGACCAACATTCAAGGCGGTGCCAGCTTCGGTTATTTGCTTGTCTGGGTTATTATTGCCAGTAATTTGATGGCTATGCTGATTCAGACGCTATCTGCTAAACTTGGTATTGCTACAGGGCTAAATCTAGCTGAAATGTGCCGCGAATATTTCCCCAGGCCAGTTGTCTGGGGAATGTGGTTTTTGTCCGAGATTGTTGCGATGGCGACCGATCTAGCGGAGTTTTTAGGAGCGGCGCTTGGGTTTCAATTGCTTTTTCATATTCCCCTGCTCTGGGGTGGTATTTTGACTGGTATCGTCACATTTGTGATTCTGGGGTTGGGACGCTATGGTTTTCGTCCATTGGAGGCGATCATTACTGGCCTGGTTGGCGTCATTGCTCTGTGTTATATCATCGAAACGTTTCTCGACCAACCTGACTGGCGCATCATATCGTATCATGCTATCGCGCCACAATTTAGCGGTACAGAGAGCATCATCCTGGCATCCGGTATTCTGGGTGCGACAGTCATGCCGCATGTCATCTACTTGCACTCTGCCTTGACACAGGGACGGATTGTGACACGCGAGCCAAGATTGCTAAAAAGGCTCATCCGTTACGAAATGATTGACATATTGATTGCTATGGGCCTGGCGGGCTTTGTGAACGTCGCGATGCTTGTGATGGCGGCAGCGACCTTCAATCATGCTGGTCTGATTGATATTGACACGATTGAAGGGGCCTATAAAACGTTAATGCCTTTGCTAGGGAACGCTTCTAGCTGGGTCTTTGCTGTCTCATTGCTGGCAGCTGGGATCTCTTCTTCGACTGTAGGTACTATGTCGGGCCAGGTCATTATGCAAGGCTTTTTGCATCGTCAAATTCCCCTCTGGATACGGCGAACCGTGACAATGCTGCCGTCCCTGATCGTCATTGCTATAGGCTTTGAGCCGACGCGCACGCTAGTGATTAGCCAGGTAATATTGAGTTTTGGTATTCCGTTTGCTCTGATCCCCCTGATTATGTTTACCCGTAGGAAAGACGTTATGGGGGTACTGGTGAATCATCGTATGACGACTGTTGCGGCAAGTATTGTGGCTGGATTAATTATTACGCTCAATATGTTTCTGCTCCATCAGACACTCTTTGGTGGAAGGTAGGTGGAGTGCTTGTGGTGCCAG
>DASTZT010000728.1:0-2542 GCA_035764225.1 Ktedonobacteraceae bacterium | reverse complement strand
GAGAGTAATAGCGCTTGAGCGTAAGTTGGCGCATAGGGTCAGGCGAGGTCTTTCGGAGGAGGGCACACGGGTCCGTTTCAGATGGATGGGGTAAGAGTAGGAGTGGAGGAGGCCTCGCTGTTGTGGTACAGATCCAAGAGGCAGCACCTGCGATTCAGAACGCCTCCGATTGGCTATGGTATGCGTACGCGTACGCATATCCCCGGCATGATAGAGATTACAAATGCGTATCAAGGCACAGCAGCTATGAGGCTGTGGCTCAATGCTTCCTCTATGGTTTCCACAGGTGTCAGCTTCACTGCCTCAAGCATATAAGCTGGGAGAGCTTGCGCTTCTTTCAGGTTCTCTGCTGGGAGGATCACCTCTTTCACTCCCGCCTCGTAGGCCGCCCGTATCTTCTGCTGAATCCCACCCACTGGGAGAACCTTGCCCTTGATGGTGATCTCGCCCGTCACTGCCACGTCGTTGCGCACAGGCTGTTTCTTGAGCGCTGACACGATTCCGACGGCAATGGTCATCCCTGCCGAGGGGCCTTCCTTGGGCACCCCCATAAAGGTCGCCAGGACGGCCACATCAAAGTTTCGATGCCATTCAGCATTGATGCCCAAGTCGGTACTCCTGCCCCTGATGTAGTGGGCTGCCGCCTCAATGCTTTCGCGCATGACGCGCTGAATGGATCCAAGAGGGATAATCCTGCCATCGCCTTTGGACGCTTGCATCTCGAAATGGAGAATGCAGCCATGATCTCCTGCCACCGCCAGGCCAATCACTTCGCCAACGGTCGGCTTTGGTGGGAGGGTGACCTTCTGGATGCGCCTCCCTTCAGGGAGGCTCGGAACGCTTTGATGCCGACTGGGAAGCAAACGTACCCCAAGCTGGACCTGTTCATATTCTCCAGGAGCAATCAGGTGCAATTGCTCGCGTACCCGTTGGCGGAACTCACAGGCCAGCGTGAGGATTTCTTGTAGCTCCTCATCGCTCACGTTCCCATCAGGGTAGAGGATTTTCAAGAGTCCAGACGTTGTTTTGAATACCGCCCGTTGATCGCGTCCTGAAACGCCTTGGGGCGTTCTAGCGGCGTCAATCAGTTCGAAGCGAGCGCGGACCTGGCCGAGCAGATCGATCCGGCGCAACTCGTGCATAATCTCGCAGAAATAATCGGCGATAAACCCATAGTCTTGAGCGTAGCTGTGCGGTGTCAGCTTTGGCAACTCCCAGCCAGGCAAATAGGTGTGCAGCCGATCCAGGAAGGCGATCACCTGCAAGAAGTCGGGCAGCGGCTCAAACAGGTGATAGTATTTCTCATGGGGCTGGGCCCCCTGTACGTCGAGGTTGCCGACAAACACCAGGCTGCCAAAGGCTAATAACTCTTTCTTGCCACGACTGAACTTGGCATCCTGCATAAAGCCTTGCATGATGCTCACGAAGGCTTTGGGGTCGGTAAAATCTGTGTTGGCGATCTCATCAAAGACGACCGCATCGCGTACCCCAACCTCGCCAATCTTGCCGGTGTTGAGATTGACAAACAATTGGGCCGGGGTGGCCTTGCCCCCAGAGAGGACATGAGCGTAGTAGGAGATATTGCGGTAGAGATAGGTCTTCCCCGTCTCGCGCGGCCCCAGTTCGACCAGATTGTAGTTGGTTTCCACTAGCGGCAGGCAACGGCACAGATACAGCAGTTTTTGCCGCCTGCTCATTTTCGCGGGATCCAGTCCGCACGAGTTGATCAGAATATCGATCCACTCGTCGGTGCTAAATTCGGAGCGCTTCGCGATATACTCATCTAGATTGATGACGCTCACCTGGAAAGGGGTAAAGCTGGTCACTTTGAAGGGCCGAATCTTTTTATTGTGGATCTCGGTTTCATCGTAGGTCAGATCAATCGTGCCCCACATGCCACCAGAGAGCAGCATGGGATACTGCCGCACGATCCCCTCAGGAATGTTGACGAAGCTCTCATTGAGTGCGGAGATGGTGGCCCAATACTTATCCTCGGTCTCAACGAGCCTGACTTCCAGGTTGGCAATGATCGAGTGATGGCGATTTTCCCGGATATAGTGGCGAATCTTCTCCGCTTCCGCCCCATAGACATAGGCTTCTTTGAGCCGCCGGACAACCTTTTCCAGGTCCTGGTGAAAGGTGTCCTCCGCGCAGTAGTTATCAATCAGATATTCCACGACATACCGCGGGAATTCGTCTACGCCCGTATTGATGGTGTGGGCCTTATTGACCACTTTGCCCTTAAAGACTTTTTTGAGATGGGTATTCATGAGCTTAAACCTGATGGCTTCTTCATAAGACCAGTATAGCCGTATTCTGCTACGTTTGTATGGTGTCCTTCTGCTCCCAGTTCGTTGGACCTGGGATGATGAGTACTCTGCGCCCTCGCTATCCCATATTCTTGGGCATCAAGCCCAGGATATTGCCCAGGTTCGCCGGCACCCGCCGGATGACCCGATCCAGATTAAGCTGGACCGCAAAACGGTGGGTTTGGGTTTTCCGACTGACGCGTCGTCCATCTCGGTAGCTTGCCGTGATCGTG
>DASTZT010000727.1:0-13489 GCA_035764225.1 Ktedonobacteraceae bacterium | reverse complement strand
GGAGGAATAACCCTGATAGGCGCATTGCTTTTCTGGCACGACCAGCCAGGTCGGCTCACGCTGTTGCTCATTCTCTGCGCCATTCTGGGAGCATGGCGCTATACTATTGCCTTACCCAATGGCGATCCTCAGGCCATCGCTCTTTTCATCGGCTCTGGCTCGCTGAAAATACAAGGCACGGTAGCCGATGAGCCTCAATTTGGGACGCATAGTCGCTCGCTGCTGGTTACTGTCAGCAGTATCAGCAGAGGTGCTTCCTGGCAAGAGGCTCATGGACAGATCGAGGTGCTACTGCTGGGCACGACGATGGAGAATCCCTACGGCCCCAACTACGGCGACACGGTCGAGCTACAAGGCACGCTGCAACCTCCCTTACCCAACAGTTCTCCCGGCATATCCGCCAGCATGACGTTCCCCCATATCAGTGTTACAGGTAATAGCGGCAATCCCATCCTGGCACTTCTCTATCAGTGGCGCATGACCCTGGCAACGCTGCTCATGCGACTGCTTCCCCAACCTGAAGCCGCCGTCCTGATCGCTATTGTGCTTGGTCTACGTACACCCGCGATCAAGCCGCTCGCCAACGCCTTCAATGTCACGGGCACAGCGCATTTAATTGTCCCTTCCGGCTTTAAAGTCACCATCCTGGCGGGACTCGTTGCCAACAGCACATTCTGGCTCGATGATAAGCGAACAAGGCGGCTTCTCCCTGCTCAAAAGTACAAGAGCTGGCGCAACTGGCTATCAATGGGACTGGTGGTTATCAGCATCGGTATTTACACAGTGCTGAGTGGGGCAGGACCGGCGGCTATACGAGCGGGCGTGATGGGCATACTGCTGGTGATCGCTCCTCGCCTGGGGCGCACGTACAACATCTACACAGCTCTGGCTGCTACCGCCTTTCTGATGAGCCTGACTGATCCGTTTGTGCTATGGGAGGCTGGCTTCCAGCTCTCTTTCCTCGGCACGCTCGGCATCGTAATGCTGACTCCTTTTTTCCAAAAAGTACTCCACCCTCTTGAGCGTTTACTCTTTGGACATACTATCAGCGAGATAATAGCCGTCACTCTTGCAGCGCAGATAGCTACTTTACCGATTTTTGCTATTACATTTACCGAAATTTCCTTTGTCGCTCCGCTAACAAATCTCCTGACCGTTCCCTTACTCGGCACTTTGATTATGTTAGGGGTGCTTCTCTGCGGAACCGGGCTGCTTTTGCCCTTCGTCGCTCCATTCTGCGGCTGGATAGCATGGCCACTGCTCTGGTATGTCATTGCTGCGGTGAACTGGTGCGCCAATCTTCCAGGCGCGTATATTCATGTCAGTTCTCTTGATTATATGCTGGGATGGAGCTATTACGCCGTGCTGGCTCTTTTTGTGCTGGCTTTATGGCAACTGGTGCAACAAACGCAAAATAAACTATCCAGGGCCACGACGCAAGAGACACCACTCCACCTGCCACGACGCGTTAAGATCCTTGTTCAGCTCGTCGCGGCCCTGCTGATCGTTGTAGCAACAGGAGTGGCAGCAGTAGCAGCACCTTCTGATGGACAACTGACAATCACGTTTCTCACTGTTGGCCCGGCAGGCGCTCCTCCTCAGGGCGAGGCTATTCTGGTACGCACGCCTGACAACAAGACGATATTGATCGATGGCGGGCCAGATGCAACCTCGCTCTCACAAGAGTTAGATAGCCGCCTCCCTCCCTGGCAACGCTGGCTCGATGCGGTTGTATTAACATCTCCCAGGCAGGACCACATCGCTGGTCTGCAAGATATCGTGCAGCGTTACAATATTGGACAGGTCATCGATGCAGGCATGCTTCACCCAAATACAACTTATGCTCTCTGGAAACGTATGATTAATGAGCGCAAAATATCTTACGTTCCTGCGACTCAGGGAATGACTATTCGCATAGGAACAGAGGTCGAGTTTCAGGTGTTATGGCCCACATCCCCGCTACATCAGGGAAGCAACGAAATTCGCGATAATGGCTTGATTTTGCGGCTGCTAGCACCAGGACTGCGTATGCTATTCGTGGGCGCGGCAGCACAAAGCGACTATGCCCTGAGCGGATTGCTGAGCAGCGTCAATACCAACGATTTGCAGGCGGACATTGTGCAATTTGTGGAAGAGAATAATCAACCAGTTGCGACCGGACTGGCAGCGACGTTGCAGCAGGCTCATCCCAGGCTACTCGTGATGACACCAGCTTTACTGGCTAAAAAACATCAGACCACACCCGCAGGAACCACCATTCCTACCGACGGTCCCATCCAATCACTATCAAACCAGGCTGCCTGGCAGGTCATACAGACGGCACAGGTTGGGACCATCGAAATAAGTAGTAATGCTGCTGGCTGGAGTATGAATATATTGTAATTTTTCTCCGCTAGAGGTAGTGGTAAGATATATATGTACAAAGTAGGATCTTGGGAGAAACCAGCCAGACAAATCTCTGGTGAGGAAAACTTATTTTCATAGAGAAGAGGAGCAAGAGTCATATGAATTGCGAACGTTGCGGCAACGAGATGGCAGATAATGCCCTGATCTGTCCACATTGTGGGACAGCCACTTCGGTTGCCAAAGCCTACACCCAGTCACCACAGCAAACCCACTATGGCCCCTCTTCGCAACAGGTTCCCCCGTATCAGCAAGGCTACGCACCTCAACCTGGACCACCTCCTGTCAGACAGCCAGGATACAACAGCTATGCTGCTCCTCCGCAGCCACAAATGCCCGTTTATACGCCTATGCCAGGAAGTTATCCGGCAGGAGGCCTGACAATCTCTCAGAAAAACAACGGTGCCCTGATTGCAGAGCTGATCCTTTCACTCTTTGGCGTTTATGGAGTCGGATGGCTGATGGCAGGCGAAACGACTGTAGGAGCCATTCTGCTCATCTGTAGCTTCTTCCTGTATTGGCCCTTTGTTATTCTGGGCACAATTTTCACGCTGGGCTTTGGCTTGATCTGCATCGGCCCTCTTGCCATAGGAGCAATCGTTGTGAATGTGATTCTGCTCAATAGCACACTGGACCGCAAGGCAACGCAATTCGTGGTTGTGCCGCCGCAAGCACCGTTGCCGCCGCAATATTGAGCAGCAAGCGAGGCCACCATTACTTAGGAAAGGCCAGACGACGGTATTTTTCCCTGGATTCTAGCCATGCTTCCTCTGAGAGGCCCAGTTTCTCGCGCAACGCCTCAGGCGGCACCTCCGCTCTCAGCTGCTGGACCGCAAAGGTATCACGTAGCAGTTGGAGCGTTACCCGTTTCTGGATAGCAGCGGCTTTTACTGCCCTGGCGAGAATATAGTTCAGGTTGCGATCAGTACAGGCAAAAACCTCATCAGAGAGATGATAAAGCTGCTGATATTTTTTGAAAATCGCAGTAAAGCCTGCCGGGAGCGCCAGCCTGCGCTCTCGATGCTGCTTGCCCGTTGAAGCCGCGAAATGCACGGTTATCAGTGGAGCCTGCTCATCGGAAAGATCAACATGCTGAACCTTCAGCCCCATCACCTCTTCTTTCTTCAGCCCTGCATAGAGCACCAGGAAGACGAGACAATGACAGCGCGGATCGTTCGTGGCAGCAGAGAGCAGGCGCTCTATCTCATCGTCAAATAGCAGTTCCGGCAGTGGAGGCAGCGGGCGTTCCAGCACCAGACTTGCCGAAGGATCTTCCCTCAGAACGCCTTCGCGTGCCAACCATGAAAAGAAGTTCTTCAGGAAAGTCACACGACGCGCCATCGTTTTGGGAGCTGGAACCTGTCCCGGCGTGCCGAACTTCAGCTTCATCAACCAGTCGGTCAGTTGCTCCTTGCTGATGCGTCCAACAGGAATATCGCCCCCCACAAAGTCCCTGAACATCTTCAAGTCAGAAAGAAAACAGGTGATGGTATAGTTCGACTTGCCGCGCAACATCAATTCCTGCCGGTACGGCAACGTACAGGCCGTCAGGCTTGACTGATCGGTAAGAGGGTTGGTGCGTATCAACGGTGGGAAAGGCGTTTCCGTCGGATCGGCAGGCTCGGTAATGACGGTTGGAGCCCCAAAAAGGCTTGATTGCACAACAGTACTATCGTCAGTCAGAACCGGCTCCGGTTGCGCTTCCTGTCGGGAGTCATTCTGCATCTATCGCTCCTTGACTATATGATATGCTTATAGGCTAGTTTATTTTTCATTATAGCACCTCCAATAGATGGAGCAAATATAATCTCACGACTTTGTCAGGGCCTTTCAGTTTTCCCTTTCGGCTATCGAAGGCGGCAGGGGAGACCATACAAACATTCGTACCGACGCGATTCCATCGCGTCCGCTTTAGCGCCTGTTCGCCCCGACATGAAGCTCTAGAGCCACGTTCCGCAAACCCAACAGAATGGACGCTCAATAAATTGGACGCGCTCAAGCTGGTCGGTACGAAGAGAGTCCTCGCTCCCCAATTATGGGATAGTGCGCAGAATTTCTTCTGTTAGGCGGTCCGGGCGCTGCAAAGGGATGTCATGGATCGTATTGGGCATACGTATGATCTGGATTTGTGGGCATAACGTCTTAATAGTAGCAATGCCATCCTGACGAGCCTGCCTGAAACCTTCCCAGGGTTCTCCCTGTCGCTCCTGTTCAGCGATAATCAAGGTCACCGGACATTGTACTTGACGATAGAGATCAAACGTTGGCTGATCCCACATGGCGTCAATGATCTGGAGATGATTCTCAAAGTCCAGGCGAGGGGCAACAGTATCATCGTCGCGCAGTTGGACAATATGCAGCGTGATATCTTCAAGTTCAGGCGTCCATTGCTCGCCAAGAGGGCCGCTACGTACACGCGCCATAAAGGCTTCACGCGGGGTACCGGCAAAGCGCGGCGGGGCCAGATCTTTGCGTGCTCGCTCACGCGTCCAGTTCGCACGCGCCGAGAGCTGGTTGATCGCTCCATCGACCAGCACCAGGGAACGCACCTGCCCGGCGTAGGTTACAGCATATTGCAGCACCACAGCAGCTCCCCACGAGTGCCCAACCAACACGGGCTGCTCAATCCCTAAAGCTTGCAACGCTGCATGATCGTCGGCCACGATGGTGGCAAAATCATAGCCGCTGGTCGGCTTCTCGCTCTCACCATGACCCCGTTGATCGAGCGCGGTTACGCTATAGCCCTGCGCTGCCAGTTGAGGAGCCACGAGATTCCAGATATGAGACGACGAAGCCAAGCCGTGCAATAATACAATCGGCTCAGAGACGACAGGCTCAACAGGAGACCAGCGGCGGTAGTGCAAGCGGAGTCCACGAACGGAAACAACATCATCTTCTGGCGAAACTGGCATGTGCGGTTTTCTCCCTACTGCTTTTGTTCGAACAAGATCCCTCTTAGCAGCAGTATATCACCTGTCAGCGTCAGCCGCCTCAAAGAGGCTCGTAATGCACAAAGCCTCCCGCAGGGCAGTGCCCTGAAAGAGGCTCCATGCAGCATAGTACTGGTCTATATTAAAAAGATCTGGGCAACTTATTCGTCGTCGTCCAGATCCTCCGGCTCTAACTCGTCATCTACATCATCTTCCTCGTCATATTCATCCAGATAGGTTAGTTCGGAGTCATCGTATCTAGATGCATATGACTCCTTCCGTATGCGGATCGTCGGATGCACTTCAGGAAAAGGCTTTAATCCTTCAGGAAAAATGGGGCTATCCATTTTTGACTCATAGAGCGGCCCATTTTCACGTACCAGCACTTCTTCTCCCATCGCTATAGATTCGAAACCCAGGCGGCGCAGATCCATCACCATTCCAGGCCATGTATCTTCGGAATCAATAGCCCACCACTCGCGTCCCATATAACGTACGGATCGAACACGCAAAGGTCGGTTGAGATCGCCCAGATTAGCCAACAACGCTTTTGGTTTCTGTTCGGCCTTTTTCACGATAATAAACCGTCCCTTCTTTAACTAAGGCGCAGCCATATTGCTGCTTCCTACCTGAGTTTCTACTGGTTAGAAATCATCCTCTACAATTTTCTTTTTCAGCTCACCCAGGACGGAAACAAAGTATGTACTTATACCATACCACATAAACCAGACCATTTGCCAGTTAGCATTTTACTAGCCAACTGAAGATAAAATTCCCTCTCCTCATACAAGACATCGCAATGAATTATGCCGCGTATCCTTCCATCCAAACTGATTGACAGCATTCCTAAAAAAGGGCATACTGCCTATAGTTCAGTCATGATGCGAGTATGCACATATTCGCTTCGAAAGGCATAGGGTTTATGGGTCAGCCAAAAAGGGCGTTTCAAGCCAGGGCCATCCCCAATACACCATGGCGGCGCTTACGCAGCACTCCCAGCTACTTTTTTCTCGTGTGGCGCTGGAGCACATGGCTCTATGCGCTGATCGTCATTATAGGAGCACACCCTGGCAGCACTGTTCCCAACAGCGCAGCGATCACACAAATATGCATCATTTTACTCATCGTGACATTTATCCAAACGCTAACCGTCACCCTCTACGCACCCGTCTTTCAGATTCTCCTACCGCGCCTGAGCATTTTTCGGCTGCTCTCACGCCGCCAACGGCCATTAACTGAGGATGGAGAGGCTGATATCCTCGCTCCCCTGGCTCACACGCATAGCCCCTACTGGGATATCGCCATCTATAGCCTGGATGTGATCATTTGTGGCCTGGTCGTCTATTTTAGCGGCCCCTTTGGCGATCCTCCCTTCGGCGTTGGCTCTCCCTTCTATCGCTACGGCATGTCAACAGCCTTCGCTGCCGCGCTGGCCTATCGCTATCGTGGTGGCCTGGCAGCTGCCATCGGCTATGATCTTTTTGCTCTGGCAGGCATGTACATACCCGCACCGTACGCACCTCCCCACACCGTCAATGTGATCGATTTCTTTGGCTCGTTGATCGATGTGCCGATAGCTGCCATTCTCGCGGCCTATCTGGCATCGATTATCAGAAACTATACCCAGAGCAAAAGAAGGGAGCAAGACAACGTACGCAGGCAAACAGCTATTCTCGGCGTGGCCGAAACGGTTGTACGCGAAGCCAACAATAAAGAGGCGCTGCTGCAAAAAAGCGCGGAACGGATTCGCCAGGGTGGTCATTTTCAACGCCTGGTACTGGCTCTCATCCATCAATCTCCTGGCGAGCACAACGATCAAGCCTCACAGCCAGTCATTGAGACGTGTATAGAAGTAGATGTAGATGTACCTCATTCACAACTACTCCCAAGAAATCAAGCTATTCTTGACCAGGTTATATGCACTACTCAAAAATATAACACCTTCGAATCGTTCAGCAAGAAAGATTACGGTATTGCCCGGCTCTACCTCCCATTCTTTAAGGATGGGCAGGTTCAAATGGTACTTGGGGCCGAGAGTAGCCGCCAGACGCCCTTTGATCCAAAACAAGAGAATTTCCTGGCTATCGCTGGCACACAACTGCTGGTCGCGCTTGACAATATTCGCCTGACGGAACAGACCGTCGAGCTTGCTGCCACGCTTGAACGCAGGCGCATCGCACGCGAGATTCACGATGGCATTGCTCAACTAATTTATATGCAGAGCCTCAATGCTGAGACCTGCGCGACGCTGGCTCATCGAATAGAAGACCATGCCACAACAGAGACGACAAATGTCACCTCTCTAGCAGATCGCCTGGATAAACTGGTCATCGTCTCTAAACAGGCGCTCTGGGAGACGCGCAACTACATGTTCTCGCTTAAACCATTGATAAGCGGAACGACCACGCTGACGCAGATGCTCACCACCCAGCTCCGCGAATTCGAGACCATCAGCGATCTGCCAGTCAGCCTGGAAGTGACGGGCAATGAAGAACTTCTGAGCACGGATCGACGCAGCAGCAGTCAGTACACCCAGATCGGCACCGCCATCTTCCGCATTGTCCAGGAGGCGCTGACGAACGCGTATAAACATGCCAGTGCAACGCAGATCCGGGTTTGCCTGCACTACCTGCCTGATAGCATCAAAGTCGAGATTTGCGATAATGGGCAGGGCCTTGCCCACGACGGACTTGAGCCTGCAACCGATGGCGGGCTTGAGCGTATTTATTCCGGTCATGGTTTGCGCGGCATGCACGAACGAGCGGAAGAGCTGGGCGGAACGCTCGCAATTAGCCAGCTTCCTGCGGGCGGCGTAAAAGTATCGGCCCAGCTTCCTATCTAGCATAGATCGACGCCTGCCGAACAAACGAGGAGCGCATAATGGCAAAAATACGCCTGATGATTGTGGACGACCATGAAATAGTACGTATGGGGATGCGAGCAGCCTTCGAGCTTGAAACAGATATCACTACGGTCGGCGAGGCCAGCAGTGGCGAGGAGGCATTGGCCAAAGCGAGTGTGCTGGACCCACAAGTCATCTTGATGGATGTGCAGATGAAGGGCATGAACGGCATCGAAGCATGCCGCGAGATTAAAAGCCGCCACCCGCATATCGCTATTGTGATGTTTACTTCCTTTGCCGATGAGGAGGCCGTCTTTGATTCGATCATGGCCGGAGCTAACGGCTACCTCTTAAAGAATGTGAGCCGGACGGAATTGCTCAGAGCTTTGCGTCTCGTCGCCAGTGGAGAGTCGCTGCTCGATCCAGCGGCAACGAAGCAGGTGATGGAGCGCATGCACGCCCTGGCAAACGGCACCACGCAGGGGCCAGGGGGAGAGCTTACCGAGCGCGAGCGTGAGGTGCTGGTTCTGGTTTCGCGTGGCTATACGAACAAACAGATCGCCGAAACGTTATCTATGAGCGAGAAAACGGCACGCAACCATGTAAGCCATATCTTAGAGAAGCTCGGCCTCTCGCGCCGTAGCGAGGCCGCCGCTTTTGCCGTAGAACATAAACTTGTGCCACGTCGGGAACACGAATAGCGTTATCCCGGCGATATTTAGCATTCAGGAAGGATTATGATGCCAGAAGGAACTGACCGCAACTATTTGCTGACCGAACAATACAAAGATGCCGCTAATTTAAACGCTCGTATCGAGCTGCATAAACGCTTCAGTACCAGCACGCAGAATTGGTATGAATGGATTCTTGCGCATTATACCTTTGCGGAGGATAGCCAGATCCTGGAGTTGGGCTGTGGCTCGGTGGAGTTCTGGCGCACCAATCTAGAGCGCATCCCTCAGGGCTGGTCCGTTACACTATCAGATTTTTCCGCCGGGATGCTGGAAGACGCTCGCAAAAATCTGCACCACAGCAAGCGTCCCTTCACTTTCCAGGTTATTGATGCCCAGGCCATCCCTTTTGCCGATGAGAGCCTTGACGTTGTCATCGCCAACCATATGCTCTATCATGTGCCAGATCGAGCCAGGGTGCTGGCAGAAATTCGTCGCGTTTTAAAGCCGGGCGGCCATTTCTATGCCACCACTATTGGACAGAACCATCTGATTGAATTGGATGATTTTATAGGGCAGGTGACAAATGGCGGCATTTTCAGCAAAAAGTTGCGTCAGGATTTCACGCTCGAAAGCGGCTACGACCAGCTCACTCCCTATTTCCCGCAGGTCACGCTCGATCACTTCATCGATGGGCTGGTCGTCACTGAAGCCGCGCCCTTGATGGCCTATATTCTCTCCACGCGTACGAGGCGCACCCTGACAGAAGAGCAAACCCGGACGCTACGGACGTTGATTGAACAGCAGCTAGCTGAGCATGGTGCGATCCATATTACGAAGGCGTCAGGCATTTTTGTCGCGCGGAAGTGATTTGCTTCAGATTATGCTGCATACACATGCAAATTGCTGTAAATCACTTCTGCATTATCGCCGTTGTTGCTTGTCGTGGCAAGCAAGGCAAGGTTGCCAGATGGATAGGTAGCATCCTGCACCGATACCAGGAATACGCCGTTGACATAGAAAAGCTCGCTACCGTCGCGCATAATCACTTGCAGCGTATTCTTGGCGGTGCCGGTTTTGATCGCGGGCGAAGCCGTCCAATCCTGCAAGGCGACATATCCTGAGTCTGTACTATAATTACTGGCCCGCGAAATTTTATAGTTCCCCTGACTATCAATTTCAAAAAGATAGCCAGCATAGGCACCAAATGATTTCGTCGTGACATGAAAAAAGAGGCCCCCAGAATGGCCGCTCTGAATCACCATATCGACGGTAACTGTGGCATTGGTATAGGAATGGCCTGACTCAAGACAGCCATTCAGCGTACCTTGACGCAGAATAGTCGTTTGCGCGGTCACATGATAGCCATCCTGGTTAAAAGTGCAGTTGGTGTTCTGATCCCACTGAGCGGCAACGGTATCAGCATTGTCAGCATTGTTCAGCGCATCGGTATAGGTGGCCTTACCCGCCGTCGCGGTCACGATCACGCCTGCCGTCGCCGTTACCTGGGCCTGCGCCGTCGCGGTCGTCGCTGCGATGGCTGTCGCGGTCTTATTGGTGGCTTGCTGAGTTAAATTAGCCGCAACCGCCTGAGCTGTTGCCGTCAAATTGGGCGTGGCGGCGGGAGCCTGCGACGGAGTAGAGGGGGCCGTCGTGGTCGTGGTCTGCGGGCCGCCTGCTCCTGCATTAAGATGAGCGCCAGTCAGTAGAATGTAGAATATCGGCCCGATCACAGCCAGCAACGTCAGCAAGGCGATCACCGTTAGCACAATTGCTCTGGCATGTGAGGGCGAGGCTCGCCTCCTTTTTGCTCGCAATGCTGGTTGAACGGGCATTGGTTGTCTGTCATAAGCAGGGTAATATCTTTCTGCTTTATTCGCAGGGGGCAAAGGTGGCTGTGCTGGCAAAATCAGCGGCTCCGGGCTTTCCTGTACAGCAGGGGCAGCAACCGCCTGACAGAACGCATTGGCCAGCTCGGTTGCGCTCCTATACCGCCGATCCGGGTTCTTCTCCAGCGCTCGCAGCATGACGCGCTCAACCTGGGGCGAAAGGTTCGGCACGATTGTCCGAGGCGATGGAGGACGCTGGTTGATATGCATGGCAATCACGGCAATCTGATTCTCTGCCTTAAACGGCACCTGGCCCGTTACCATTTCGAAGAGCAGCACCCCTAGCGAGTAGAAGTCGCTGCGAGCATCGGCCTTGCGCTCAGACTCAAAGAGTTCGGGCGCGACATAATCGACCGTGCCGAGCACTTCGCCGGTACTGGTCATCTGGGTAGCGTCGGTAGTGGTGCGAGCGATGCCAAAATCGGAGAGGTAGCACCGACCCGCGGCATTAAGCAACACATTGGAGGACTTGATATCGCGATGAATAATGCCCTGCTGATGCATATAATCAAGGGCGGAGGCAATTTCTCGCAGATCGCGGCAGGCATCTTCCAGCGAGAGCGGAGAGCGTTTGATCCGCGCACGCAAGGTTCCGCCTTCCATAAAGGGCATCACAATATAATAGCGCGATAGGCCATTCATCACCGTTTCGCCCATATCATACACTGGCATGAGATGGGGATTGCGCAGTGATGCCATGAGTTTTGCTTCACGAATGAAACGCCTGAGCATTCCTTCATCTTCATGTTTGAATACTTTAATGGCAACATCTCGCTCAAAACGAGGATCAAAGCCCAGATACACATCTGCCATGCCACCGCGCCCAATAAGCTCCTGCAATTGATAACGACCAAAGGTTCTTCCCTCTAAGCTCGCCATATCTCTCTCCAAATACTATGGATTCTTCAGAGCAAGCAGATGCTACCGCATGCACTATAGCAACGGCCTCCGTATGTATTTACCACATTACCTAGAGAGTATCATATCATACAGCGAAATAGGGAGATGCTTCATCAACAGAATAGTTCGACAGGTGTTGTTCACGCATATACATGCATAAACGACACCTGTCGAACTACCTTGATTGAACGATGCGATTTAGATTTTGACGTAGAGATGCGAGGTCTCATCGTATCGATAGGCAGGATTGCCTCGCTGGAAACGTAAATTTCCGTTATCATCGGAGAGCCAGAGCAGCACGCGTGTATTGGGAGCCACGTTTACCCCATAATGCCAGTGGTCGAGACCTCCTGGCCCGGTCACGCCCAAAATCCAGGAGCCACCATCGATATCAATGGTATTAGGCATCAGCGAACTGCACGCAAGGGAATCGTCGTCATGGGTATTATCAACCTGCACATCGCAGGCACGCATGGTTGCACCATTGAGTGAGGCACGAGGATCGGCGTAGGGATAGGTATCAAAGCCGCGAATCGCTTTGCGGGGAAACATGGCCTGCGCCCAGATCCAGGAGCCGACGCGCACGGGCAGAGCCGTCTGCACCAGCAAATGAATATTTACAGCGGGCGCGATCCGCAGCGTCAGCAGACAGCCTCCATGCCCGGAACAATCAACCCCTAGTTGCTGCTGAGGCGGGATTTTAATTAAAGGCGTTGGTAAAACCTGCTGCGGCGTGCTGGCCTCGATTTTGGTCACTACACCACCAAGACCCACCAGCGGATAGTGCGGCGACAATGGCAGGGTCATCCCCGGTTGCAGTTGATGGCAATCGTGACCGAACGTGGCATTAAGTGCCTGCACGGTGTTGGGTTTGACATCGCTAAAGATCTCTCCCGCATTAAACATATGCATCTGAAAAAGCAAAATCGAGTCGCACGAATCCCCATCCTGCACGGTATAAAGAAGAGAACCAGCCTGAGGCAGCCCTGAAGGAAATACTGGCAGCGGGGTTGGCGTGGGCGGGGGAGCTGGAGCCGAGAGTTTATCAAAAAAATCGGTGAACGAGGGAATGACATTGCCTCCCAGCCGCGTTCCATAAAAGTACGTCGGCACAGCGATGACTATAAGAATTGGCAATAAGAACAACAACTTCCAGGGTATAGAATGGATGATAAAACGCAAATTTTCCGCAGGAGTACTTCGTGGATGAAAACGGCGCGCCATGATTGACCTCTATCTGTATTAGCTTTACCCAGCAGCATTATAACAGAGAATATAAGACGGTACTACCTACTAAAAGGGGTATAGTACTTAGTCCTTACAAGAGCCAATACCCTCGCCTACATTAATTTAAGCAATCTCTCTTTATGGGCTTCGGACAGCCACAAAATTGGTAATCGATCCGCTTCGATTGCCGTCATGATACGATCCGCCTCTCGCCACGCCAGTTCGTACTCCAAAGGAGTGACCATGCCGTCCCGTAATGCATCATCAAGCTCATCCACATCCAACAAATCCAGCTCTCCCAAAGGAGATACGTCGATATCCAGATAGAGGTCATCGTACCATACTATTCCACGTTCATCTAAGGCATGCCGCATACAGATATCAATATACCAGCGTACAAAATTGCCCTGTGCATCAAAAATGGAGGTAACCGAGTAATGGGCATTACGAGGAAACTGTTGCAGCCATAAATAGCCCTGATCGGCAATACAGATCGTTTGGCCAGAAAAATTCTTCCATAACGGCTGGTGGACGGCATCGATATAGAACAGCGTCACATAGCCGCGAAATTCTTTCTCATCGATACACGTTTGCACAAAACGCTTTTCCGCAATGCGCTGCCAATCT